>DATAUW010000025.1 GCA_036268055.1 Verrucomicrobiia bacterium
AATTTTCAACTCAAACTCCATGTCGGTAACAGCCCCCACCTTCAGCTTGCCCGCATAAAATATGAAGATTATGACCACCCTTTCAATTATAGCTGGACACGAGTGCGCTGCCGCGCAGCCGTCCCAAGTCCCGCAGGGACGCCCGACCTTAGCCCAGCCATTTATGGCTGGGTTTGCATCCATCCCCATCCAAGTCCCACCAGGGACGAAAGAATTATCCTCTTGGAACCAACCCTCACCCACTCGCCCAACGCTTCTCATTAACCCCCAACTTCAGTTGGGGGACTCCTCATCGAAACCACTCACCTCTATATCGAGCGCAGCGAGGCGAGCCCAGGCGAGCATCTTCTTATCACCTCCCGCGTTCACCCTTTGTCCTAACCCCTACCCCCTCACGTCAACATCCGAAACTTCGCCGGAGACATCCCCAAAATAGTCCGAAACACCCGCGAAAAATGAAACGGGTCAACAAACCCCGCCTCCTCCGCGATTTGTTTCACCATCGTCCCCGGCTGCTGCAGCCGCTCCGCCGCGTAATTCACCTTCAGCCGCAGCAAATATTGATACGGGCTCGGATTGTCATAACGCCGGAACAACCGGCATAAATAGGCATTGTTCAACCGGCACTCCGCGCTGATCTGCTCCAGCGTTTGCAACCGCAAAAAGTGTTGTTGAATATGCTCGCGACATTCCTGAAACGTCGTGAACGCCAGCGTCTGCGAAACCCCCAGCGGCGCGCGCGCCGCGCGGACTTTCAACGCCAGGCATTCAACCAGCCGCGCGCAAAGTTCCGCGCTATGCCACGACCCTTTCAACCCGCTTTGGATCAACTCATCAAAAATTGCCTGCGGCTCGTTCGGCGGAAAAACCTGCGCGATCGTCCCCGGCGGTAATTGGCAACGCGCCAGCAACGCCGACGCCGCCGTGCCCGTGAAGTTCACAAAATATTTCACCAGCGGTTCGTGCGCGTTCGCCGTGATGTCATGCGCCACGCCCGGCCCGTAAGTGAACACGCGCCCCGGTTGTAGCGAGTGAGTTCGCCCCTTCAAGCAAACCGTCCCGCGCCCGCGCGCGACATATTCCAGCGACACAAACGGAAAACCCGCCCGTTGAATCCGGTAATCCGCCCGCGTCCGCTCCACCCCGCCGCACACGACCACCAGCGGACGCTGCCGCGCCGGTTTGAGATCGAGATAAAACCGCCGCGCCTCCGAAACGTGCGGCGAGAAAAAATCCGGCGTGGCGGTCGTCGCGGGACGAGACGGGTTCGTTTTCATCGCAATAAGTCAATAATTGACATTTAAAGTCCAAGGATGACCATTCCCCAAACCCAAAATCCATCCTATTCTCGCGGTTGTAATAATCACCGCCGCCAAAAATTGCTATGGATTATCGCGTGCTCGGCAAAACGGGCTTGAGAGTTTCTGCGCTCAGTCTGGGTGCTTCGCCGTTTGGTGGCGTGTTCGGCGCGGTGGACCAGCGTCAATGCGGCGAGTGTCTTCACGCCGCGCTCGATGCCGGCCTCAACTACCTTGACACCTCGCCTTTCTACGGCCAGTTCAAGTCCGAAACCATGCTCGGCCAATGCCTTCAAGGCGTCCCGCGCGACCGCTATTTTTTAGCCACGAAAGTTGGCCGTTATCTCGGTGAAGCCAAGGCGTTCGATTTCTCCGCCGCGCGCGTGCGCCGCAGCATTGACGAAAGTTTGGCGCGCCTTAAAGTCAGCCATGTGGACATTATCCAATGTCACGACATCGAGTTCGCCCCGCTCGCGCAAATCATTTCCGAGACCATCCCCGCCTTGCGCGAAATGGTCCGCGCGGGCAAGGCGCGCTTCGTGGGCATCACCGGTTTGCCGTTGAAAATTTTTCGCGAAGTCCTCGCGCAAACCGAGGTGGACACCGTCCTCTCCTACTGCCATTACACGCTCAACGACACCTCCCTCACCGAACTGCTGCCGCTGCTCGAGAAAAAAAACGTGGGCATCATCAACGCCTCGCCTTTCTCAATGGGCTTGCTCACTAGGCAAGGCCCGCCCGAATGGCATCCCGCGCCGGAAAATCTGCGCGAGACCTGTCGGCACGCCATCAAATTCTGTGAGGAACGCGGCGAGAACCTTTCGCGTGTGGCCATGCAATTCGCCCTGGAAAATAAACGCATCCACACCACGCTCGTCGGCTCTGCCAGCGCGGCGCAAATCCGGGACAGCTTGCGCTGGCTGAGCGACCCGTTGCCACCCGATTTCATGGCGGAAGTCCGCGCCCTCTTTCGTCCCATCCACAACCTGACGTGGCCCAGCGGCCTCGCGGAAAATAACTGACATGATAAAAACCGGCATTCTAAATCCCCAACTCCTCTCGCTCCTCGCGCGCGTGCGCCACACGAACACCCTCGTCATCGCCGACCGCGGCTTTCCCTCGTGGCCCGGCCTGGAGACGATTGACCTCTCCGTCGTGGACGACCTGCCAACCGTCTTGCAAGTGCTCGCAGCCGTGCGGCAACATTTTCAACCGGTCGAAGCCTACATGGCCCGCGAATTCCTAAAAGCCAACTCCGCCGCCACCCGCGCGCAATTCGAAAAAGGTTTGGCTGGCGTTCCCATCACCCGCGAGCCGCACGTGGCTTTCAAAAAACGCGTACCCTCCGCCATCGGTCTCATCCGCACCGGCGACACCACACAGTACGCGAATATGATCTTGGTTTCCGGTTAGTCCATGCAAAATTTCTCAACAGCGAAGGAACCGCATCTTGCCACTGTCATTGGCAGCCGCCCCGTATTCTTATTACCGCAAAGATGGAGCATGGTAGAGCGGAGCTGCCGCTCCGCCGTCCGGCCAAAAAAAACAATTTCAAACCCCATCCCCTCCCTACGGACCGCGGGTCTGCGACTCGCAGCAACTCCCGCAAAGATTGCCGCCCCCGGCTCAACCCAACGCGCAATCACCAATCACAATCCGCCCGAAATTCCAAACCCGCCATTCACCTGTGTGCATCCAAACCCTATCCTTGCCGACACGCACGATCTTTATTCCCGGGGAGCGCACGCGCCCTCGCGTGCAGTGGCTGGCGCCCTCGCCGGCCACATCTTTGTCTGTTCTAATCTCAATAACAACGAAATCGGCCTGACGGGCGGAGACATCTCGCTTTCATGGCTGCTGCTCGGTCAAATCTACCTTTGCCGGACATACGGATGCGCCCTGCATTCATTCACTCAAAAGATTTTTCTGGCGCGTGCCGCCGCGCCGTGGTCGTGTATGGATAAACGCCCTGCATGAAAACCTTGATTCTCGAAAAACCCGGCATCCTGCGCGCGATTGACACTGCACCTCCCGATGAACCGGATAGCAACAGCGCGCTCGTCCGCGTCCATCGCGTCGGCGTCTGCGGCACGGACATCCATGCATTTCATGGCCGCCAGCCGTTCTTCACCTACCCACGCATTCTCGGCCACGAACTCGGCGTTGAAATCGTGAAAGTCGGCCCGAACGAACGCGGCCTCAAGGCCGGCGACCGTTGCGCCGTCGAGCCATATATTAATTGCGGCAAATGTATCGCCTGCCGTCGCGGCAAGACGAACTGCTGCGAAAACTTGAGCGTCCTCGGCATCCATCGCGATGGCGGCATGCGCGAATTCATCGTCGTGCCCACTCACAAACTGCATCCGTCGAGCAGCCTCACGATGGACCAGCTTGCGCTCGTCGAAACCCTCGGCATCGGCGCGCACGCCGTCGAGCGCGCGCATTTGCATCGCGGCGAAACCGCGCTGGTCATCGGCGCCGGCCCGATCGGTTTGGCCGTGATCCAATTTGCGCAAGTCGCCAAGGTCCGGCTGATCGTGGTGGACATCAGCGAAGAGCGCTTGAAATTTTGCCGCGAGAAAATGGGCGTCCGCCACACCATCAATACCACTTACGACCTGCCCACTGTCGTCCGCGAAATGAACCACGGCGAATTGCCCACCGTCGTGTTCGACGCCACCGGCAATGCCAAGTCCATGAACGCCGCGTTTGAATTGCCCGCGCACGGCGGCCGGTTGGTGTTCGTCGGCCTGTTCCAGGGCGACGTCACGTTCAACGACCCCAATTTTCACAAGCGCGAATTGTCCTTGCTCGCCACCCGCAATGCGCTCGCGTTCGATTTTGAAAAAATTATCGCGCTCGTTGAAACCGGGCAGGTGGACACCCGCAGTTGGATCACGCACTACGCCAAATTATCCGAAGTCCCCGCGCAATTCGAATCCTGGACGCGTCCCGAAACCGGCGTGCTCAAGGCCATGATCGAAGTCGTCTGATTTTCCCAACCAAAAAATTATGAAAAAAATATTCGCCACGCTGAGCCTCGCTGTTGCCGGGTTGCTGTTGCAAACCGGTTGCGGCCAGAAATCTGATAACGCCTCCACGCCGTCAACCTCCGCCGCCCCCGCCGCCGGCCAGCATTCCATCGCCGTCATTCCCAAGGGCACGACGCATATTTATTGGCAGTCCGTAAAAGCGGGCGCGGAAGCCGCCGGCAAGGAATTCGGTTATCAGATTTTTTGGAACGGCCCCGAGCGCGAAACCGACCGCGAACGCCAGATCCAGATCATCGAGGATTTCATCGTGCAAAAAGTGGACGGCGTGGTGCTCGCACCGCTGGACAAGGACGCGCTCGTGCCGTCGGTCGAAAAATTGGCGAATCTGAAAATCCCCTGCGCCATCATTGATTCGGGCATCAACACGGACAAATACGTGACCTTCGCCGCGACCGATAATTATCACGGCGGCGTACTCGCAGCCCAGCGCATGGGTGAAATTCTCGGCGGCAAAGGCAACGTGATCGTGCTCAAATACGTGCCCGGCTCCGCCTCAACCACCGAGCGCGAAAATGGTTTTATCGAGACCATCCAGAAACAATTTCCCAACATCAAAATCGTGGATAGCAAATACGGACAGGACACCGTCGAGACCGCGCTCCAAGCGGCCGAAGACATGCTGACGCGCAACCGCGACGTGCAGGGTTTTTACGCGTGCAATGCGCCGACCGCGGTCGCGGCGTTGCAGGCGCTTCAAAGCCAGAACCGGCCCGAGATCAAGATGGTCGGCTTCGACGCCGAGAAAGCTTTAATTGATGGCTTGAAAGCCGGCAAGATTGATGCGCTCGTCGTGCAGAACCCTTACAAGATGGGTTACGAAGGCGTGAAAGCCGTCGTCGCCGCCATCAAGGGCCAGCCGGTGGAAAAGAAAATAGACACCGGCGTCGCGGTCGTGACGAAAGATTCGCTCGACAAACCGGACATCAAGGCGCTGCTGAACATCCAATAACCTTCGCAGTGACCAACGCCTCCACCAACGCCGCGCTGCTGGAAATGCGCGGCATCTCGAAACGCTTTGGCCCCGTGCAGGCGTTGTCGGAGGTTTCCTTCACCGTGCGGCGCGGCACGGTTCACGCGCTGTGCGGCGAGAACGGCGCGGGCAAATCCACGCTGATGAAAATCCTCGCGGGCGTTCATCGGCCCGATGACGGCGCCATCGAACTCAACGGTGCGCCGCAGGTTTTTTCCGAACCAGGCGATGCCTTGCGCGCGGGCATTTCGATGATTTATCAAGAACTCGATCTCGCCGAGGACTTGACCGTTGCCGAAAATATTTTTCTCGGCGCGGAACCCCGGGGAAAACTGCCGTTCACGATTGACCGCGCAAAAATCGTCGCGCAAACC
This sequence comes from Verrucomicrobiia bacterium, assembly GCA_036268055.1. NCBI lineage: Bacteria > Pseudomonadati > Verrucomicrobiota > Verrucomicrobiia > Verrucomicrobiia bacterium. Next base: position 5,696 of record DATAUW010000025.1, read on the forward strand.
GCCGCGCTCGCCGCCCAGCACGGCTTCACCGTCAATCCCACCGCCATCGTCTCCACGCTCTCGACCGGCGATTGCCAGATCGTCGAATTGCTCAAGGCGCTGCGCCGCCAATCGTCCATCATCGTCATGGATGAACCCACGTCCTCGCTTTCCGAAGCCGAAGCCACGCGCCTCTTTCAAGTCGTCCGCCAACTGCGCACGAGCGGCCTCGCGATCGTTTATATTTCGCATCGCCTCGATGAAGTCGCCGCGCTCGCGGATGACATCAGCGTCCTGCGCGATGGCAAGGTGGTGCATTCCTCGCGCGCTTCCGAGCTGACCATTCCTCAAATCGTCCAGCTCATGGTCGGGCGCGAATTGAACGAATTTTTTCCGCCACGCGATCACCAGATCGGCGAGGTCCGCGTGCAGGTCAAAAACCTTTCGTCGGACGAAGGCGTGCAGGACGTGTCGTTCGAAATTCGCGGCGGCGAAATCGTCGGCATGGCCGGACTCGTGGGTTCGGGCCGCACCGAAGTCGCGCGCGCATTGTTCGGCGTGCAGAAAAAAAATTCCGGCGAAGTCCTGCTCGACGCCGCGCCCGCACAAATCGAATCTCCCGCCGATGCCATTGACCAGGGCGTCGCGTTTCTTACCGAAGACCGCAAGCGCTCCGGCCTTTGCCTCGAACTGCCGTGCTTTTGGAACGTCACGCTGCCGAACTTGAGCGTGCTCGACATGAAACACGTCCTGCAACCCGCCCGCGAAGCCGCGGAGTCCGCGAAGTTCGGCACGCAGATGAATGTCAAATGGTCCTCGCCGCTCGCGCCCGCGAATTCGCTCTCCGGCGGCAACCAGCAAAAACTTTTGATCGCGCGCTGGCTGATGGCGGGTTCGCGCTTCATGATTTTTGACGAACCGACGCGCGGCATTGATGTCGGCGCGAAACGCGAGATTTACGCGCTGCTGAACAACCTCGCGAAAAGTGGCAAGGCGATTTTATTTATCTCCTCGGAACTGCCTGAGTTGTTCGGCGTCGCCGACCGGATTCTCGTGATGCGCCGCGGCAAACTCGTCGGCAATTTGGAGACCAAAAAAACTGATCCGGCCCAGGTCATGCACCTCGCCGCCGTGGAATGATTTTATGAGCAAACTGATCCGCCAACTGCTGCCCTTCGCGAGCCTGCTGCTCATCCTGGTCGTGCTCGCCGTCCTGCGGCCGCACGAATTTCTCGCGATGGATAATTTCCTCAACGTGTTCCGCCGCTCCAGCGTCAACGCCATCATGGCCGTCGGCATGACCACCATCATCATTTCCGGCGGCATTGATTTGTCAGTCGGCTCCATGCTCGCGCTCTCGGGAATGTTCGGCGCGTGGCTGATGACCAAAATAGGCGGCGACAACCTGACCGTATCATCCATGCTGATCGGCACGCTCGGCGGCATTGCGATGGGAACCGTTTGCGGATTGCTCAACGGCCTGCTCATCACCCAAATGAATTTGCAGCCGTTCATCGTCACGCTCGGCACGATGAGCGCGTTCCGTGGCATCTCCTACGTGATGAACGACGGCCAGCCCTACAACGTCCCCGCCTACACCTACCTCGGCAACGGCCAACTTGCGGCGATGCCAGTCTCAATCCTCATCGCGGCGGTGATTGTCGTGCTGGCGATTCTTCTGCTGCGCTACACGCCGCTTGGACGTTACACTTATGCCATCGGATCAAACCGCGAAGCCGCTTTTCACGCTGGCGTGAATGTGAAACGCAATCTCACCTGGATTTATACACTCGGCGGTTTGCTCGTCGGCATCGCCTCGACAATCGCCACCAGCCGCACCGTGTCCGCGCAACCCACAGCAGGCATCGCATTGGAGTTGGACATCATCGCCGCGGTCGTGATCGGCGGCGCAAGTTTGAATGGCGGACGCGGCACGATTGTTGGCACGATCATCGGCACATTATTGATCAGCTTCCTGCGAAACGGTTGCACCCTGCTCGGCTACTCGACGAATGTGCAACTCATCATCATCGGCATCATCATCATCGTGGCCGTGGCCGTGGACCAACTCGCGCGCGGCCAGGCGAAATAACCCTTGTGGATGCCCGTCAGAAAAATTTCCAAAAACGTCGGAAAATTTAACTCGGCGTCGGAAAAGCTTACAAAAAAAATTAAAACTACTTCCAGTCATGAAAAGTAGAGATTTTTAGAAATCTTTGGTTAATAATAATTTAGAAAACAACCAAAGAAAGTTCCGGCGGTGTTGGTATAAATCTCGCTTGCTTTTGGCCATCCTTAAGTAAATCGGAAAAAATCTGTACCCGTAATCAAACCAATCACATGAATAAAAAGATATTAGCGGCCGCCTCCTGCTGGGCGGTCACAGGCGCAATCGCGTTCGCCGACGGCTCGTTCGGTCCCTTGCCTGAGGCGACCTTTAATCCCACTGGCGCCAATACGGGCAACCCAAACAACGCCGTTGAGTCAACCACTTATGGTGCCGGGGAAGAGGCCTTCACACTCGGATTGGCGGCGCAGCAACGCTACACGAATCCGGCTTTGCAGAATAACGGCGCGGGAACGTATTTCGCAACCACGGGCGCGAATGTCCAGGGCACGCCACCCACACTGGGCTCATTATGGAATGTGGATTTTTATATCAACGTCTTCGGGCCGACGAGCGCGGGCGGCCTGTCCGGTTTTACGTTCAAGCTGTTTTATGACTTTGATCCCGCTGCGAATACACCCAAAAGCCAGCTCGGTTTCATCAATTTGAATGCGGCGAATATTGCCACCGGGGGCAGCGCCACCACCAAGACCTTGCAGGATTCAGAAAATTTGGACTTCAATTTTTTCGCGACGCCCGTTTCGGGGGTTGTCGCGCCGCCGACGGGTGTGACCAGTTTTGACCCGAATGCGCCGGGCGAATATAGTTTCATTCTCGAAGCGGATGATGCTTCGACCGGTGCCGAGTTGACGGAAGTTGACATCACGGTGGACGTATCGTCAGTGCCGGATGTGTCGGCGACGGCTCCGCTGCTGGCGCTGGCGTTGGGCGGTCTGGGGATGTTTCGTCGCCGGCAAGCCGGTCGTTAAACGATTCGAAATTATTATTTTACGCAAAGCGCCGGATCAATCCGGCGCTTTTTTTATTATGTGGCTCTGGGGAAAGGATTTCCCGCGACCCAGGTTTCGTTTTACCAAACCTCTATCGGCCCTTTGGGCACAGGAATTTCCTGGCGATTGGCCACAGCGGGTTCGGTGTTGGGTTCAAGCGCAAACGAAGTCGTCATCGGCGCGGGGCGATACGCGGGTTTAAGCTGTCCGGTTTCATCGAGGAATTGGCTGCGCCATTTGCGATAACCCTCCAGCAGCGCGTGAAATTCCGCGCGCGTGGAAAGTGTCACTACTTTTTTATTGAAATCATTGGCGGGGCCAAAGCGTTTGGAGTACCACGGCGCGATTTTCCTGAACATGCGGCAACCCAGTTGCTCGCCAAAAATTTCGACCATCAAATCCAAATGGCGGCACAGCACGCGCACGCGCTCATCGAATGGCGGTTCAGGCGGCAATTCGCCGGTGTCCAGAAATTGCCGCGTGTGCTGGAAAATCCACGGATTATAAAACGCCCCGCGCCCGATGCTCACGCCCGCGCAACCGGTCTGGTCGAACATCATCTTCGCGGCTTGCGGCGTGGTCACATCGCCATTGCCGATGACCGGAATGCGCTTCACCGCCTGCACCACCGCGCGGATGCCGTGAAGTTTTACCTGGCCGGAAAAACCCTGCTCGCGTGTCCGGCCATGAACAAAAATTGCGGAGACGCCCGCATCTTCCAGCGCGCGCGCAAGGTCAGGCGCGGTAAGATTTTCATCATCCCAGCCAAGGCGCATCTTGGCCGTGATGGGAATCTTGACGGCATCCACCATGCCGCGAACCAGCGCGGCGGTTTTGTCGAGTTCGGTCATCATCGCCGAACCGCCTCCGACCCGACAAACTTTCCGCACCGGGCAACCCATGTTGATGTCCACCGAAGCGATGCCCAGCGATTCCAAAACGACCGTCGCATCGCGCATTTCTTCCGGCACGGAGCCAAAAAGTTGCACCGCCAAAGGCGAATCGGCGGGACGAGTCTCAATCAGCTTGAGCGCCTTGTGATTTTTTTCGAGCAGCGAACGCGCGTTGACCAAATCCGTCGTCGCCAAATCCAGCCCGCCGATTTCGCGTAGCGTGAGACGAAACGGCAGGTTCGTGTAACCCGCCAGCGGCGAAAGAAACAGATTCGATTTTAAATTAAGCGAGCCGAAGAGCATGTTTTGAATAGAAAGTTTAAACGACGAAACCTAATTCAATTTGATGATTTTCACTAACGCTTTCTGCCCAAAGTTGTGAGGAAGTCTATGAAAGCGGGATTAATGTCAATTTTGCCTCCCGTAAAAATAACGTGACTGACATATTTCTTGGAACTACTCACATCAATTTGTGAGCTTACCGTTACATCGTTAATATTTCCCACATGCTCCGCGGCGGCAGGAGTAATAACAAAAACCGGTTTTTGTTCTCCTGCACCCTGAAGATCAACCCGATCATAATCTTGAATTTTTGCAAAGATGCCGGAAGTGACTTGAAGTTTTTTTTGGTCAACTCCTTCAGACAAATATTCACGGCGAAAATCTGAAACTTTATTTAATGCCACTGCAAAGGCTTCCTGATCAAAAAAATGAGCGACGGCGATGGGAATTCCAAAGGTATCCTGCCACGCGCCCAGTTTTTCAATGTCCTCTTCTTTCACCCAAATATTAGGAGCAGTTGGCGGTTTGGCATGTTTTAACGGGCGCGCTTCCCACTTTTCAGCTGAACGAATTTTCCAATGGCGCTCTTTCATTTCTTTTGCCCGGTAAGGAGAAAATTCAATTTCAAGCGCGGCAAAAGCCTTTTTCAATAAATCGCCCAGGCCGGCCTTCCCGAGTTGGGTTCTCTCGTTCCAATCGAGTTGGCCATCGCGTAATACTTCCTTTTCCTCGCTGCTCAGGATAGCCGTCCTAAAAAGCAAAAGATCCGGTTCCTTAAAATTTGAATTTCCATAAACAAGCTTTTCTCCCTCGGGAACATAGGTGGAAATACCGAAACGAACGGTTTTTACCCCAAAGGCATCCCCCAAAGAAGAAATCAATAAATCTTCAGCCCAGCGGCTGGAATTGAATCGGTGCTTAAAATCAATGCCTCGTCCTTTCATCGGTCTTCTCCCCGGTCAATTCCCTCTAATAATTCAGACAAAGACATTGATAAGCCACGCGCTAACGAGCAGAGCACATTGAAGGTGGGGTTTCTGTGGCCACGTTCAAGTGAACTTAGGTAAGTCACGTGCATTCCGGCGCGTTCAGCCAGTGATTCCAGGGTCCATTCCTTGTGCCGTCGTATGGAACGAATGCGTTTGCCAAGTTTCTGCCCCAATTTAGTAGCGCGGCGCCTGTTCCGAATAGGCTTGCTCATTGTTCGTGAGGGTAAATAATAAGGGAGCAGTTGACCATAGACTCCAAGTCAAGTAACTTTTTGTTGTGGCTCTTACGAAAACAGAAAAAAATTACCTTCCGCAGGTGATTCCCGCATTCGGTCCATTGCGAGAGGAGTTGCGAGAAAAAGGCCAGTTTTGGACGCCGCAATGGCTGGCAAATGCAATGGCCAAATGGGTCACCGCAAACCACCCGGAAGTTTTGTTTGACCCCGCCGTTGGGCCGGGAACATTTTTCTCGGCGGCAAGGAGTGTTGGTTTTAAAGGTGATTTTGCAGGCTTTGAGCTGGACGGGACCGCCTTGGAAGGCGCATATAAAAGAGGTTTGAATTTTTCAGAAATGAAGGGGATTCAAATCGGGGATTTTATTCAGGATAAAATCAGGAATGAATATCCGGCAATAATTTCAAACCCACCTTACATTCGCCACCATCGTCTGAATCTTCAGCAAAAACTGGAACTACGACAGCTCGCCACAAATTTTCTTGGTTTTCCATTGGATGGAAGAATGGGGCTGCACATTTATTTTCTTTTAAAAAGCTTGCGCCAACTGGCATCCAATGGGCGGCTCGCATTTCTTTTGCCAGCAGATGTTTGTGAAGGGGTAAGTTCTACGGCCTTGTGGAAGAAAATTAGTGAGCATTTTCGCATTGATGCCGTAATAAATTTCGATAACGCAGCCGCACCGTTTCCCTCCTTGGATACAAACGTCATCTTGTTTTTAATTTCCAATCGTTCACCAGCGCCGCTAGTTGTCTGGTCGCATCTTTTAGCTCCGAAAACGGAGGCTGTCCTGGACGGTGTATATGCCCGAAATTCTCAACTTTCGGTCACTCACAAGCGCGACATATTTGAACTCCTTGCAACCGGTCTGTCGCGTCCGCCTCGGATTAACATTACAAATAGCGTTCCGCTCTCGGCATTTGCGCGCGTTATGCGAGGGATTGCCACTGGGGCAAACAATTTTTTTTTCCTGACTTCGGATCAAGTTCAACAATTCGATATCAATAAAAATTACTTTAAGCGAGCCATCGGCAGAACACGGGACTGTCGAAAAGATAAGCTCGAACTGGCAGACCTTCGCAAGTTGGATAACGCCGGGCGTCCAACATGGTTGTTAAATATTGGCAAACAACGTGCAGAAGATTTGCCAGCTTCACTTCGCAAATACATCGAAATGGGTGAGCGATGGGGTCTGCATCAAAAACCGTTGATCAAAACAAGACGGCCTTGGTATCGCATGGAACAGCGGATAGTTCCGGGTATTCTATTCGCCTATTTGGGAAGGCGTGATTGTCGCTTTATCGAAAATACGGCGGAGGCGCTGCCTCTAACCGGCTTCCTTTGTATTTATCCTTGGGATCCCGGCGTGGAACATCGCCAAAAACTTTGCCGCGCCCTGAACCATCCACTTACAATAGCAAATCTTGTGTTTGTGGGGAAGTCATATGGAAAGGGCGCCATCAAAGTCGAACCACGGCGGTTGGATGCTTTGGAGATTCCTTGTGAGGTTTTAGAAGAAATCGGCTTAAAACCAATTAAATCACATATCCAACCGATTCTTTTGGAAAAAACTCGCCGATGACTTTTATCCAACAGCGGACTCTCGCGCCAACGGCCGCCCCGCGAGTTTTTCCAACACCCGAATCGGCGATTTCTCCGGCGTCACCAGCGCCTTCAGCGGAATAATGAAAGTCTGTTCGAGCGCGTATTGGCCCGACAACACCGCATGCGGCACCGAATCCGTATAGCACATCCACGTGGCCATCGGCGGAAAAGCGATATGGATCTTGGTCGTGTTCTGCTGGAAGTCGCTGTTCTCTTTCAAATAATCATGGAAGCGCAGCATGAATTTATCGTAGGCCGAACGATCCACGATTTTCATCCCCAGCGCACGCTTGAGCGTGTTGAGAAAAGAACTGGTGTCGCCGCTGCGGGCGATTTCTTCGAGCCCGGCATTGCGCGCAAATTTTTCCGCGAGCGTGTTAAATCGGTCGGTCGTGAGCCAGTTGCGCGAGCGCGTGGGATTGATGTTCGTGAAACAGCGCAAAATTCTGCCGCCGCGCGTCGGTCGCGAAGGAAAAGCATCCACGTGCAGCAGATCGTTGCGCTTGTGCAGCGAGAGATCGCGGTTCTGTTCTTCCTCGGGACGATAGCTCGCGTAATCAAGCGCCCAATGCGCGGCATACGGCTGAAGCACGCGCTTGAGCAAGCCCGTCACTTCCTCCGAAAAATGGCGCATGATATTATGCAGGCGCTGGATGTCTTCCTTGCTGTCCGCCACGCTGCCGCGCAGCATGTCCTGGCGCGGGCGATAGGAAATATTTTTGTGGATGCGCGAATCACTCTGGCGTTGTTCCAAAAGAAAATCGCGATCGGTCTGCGGAAAATCGTATGGAATGCCGTCGAAGAAAAGAATCTGTCCGGCCTCGAGCTGTTCGCAACACCAGCGTGAACGGGCAGCCGTAGCGGCGGCATCGCCCCAGCCATTTTTAGCGTCGTAATCCGAGATGCGAACCCAATGAGCATCGGCGGATTCAGGCGTGGCGGTCGCGGAACCGGGGGCGTTTGTGTTCATAAAAATAGATGGTCGAACCAGGCGGTACAGAGCCTTTGTTATGCACGCAAAGTGTGGTTGGAGCGCGGAAAAGTCAAGTCAATCGGTGGCGATTTACGGCGGGCATCAAGGCGGCGGCGCGAAGAAATGTCCGCATCTATTTTGTCTTGCGCGGGAGCCCGTGGTGGCGCGATGGTTTGCGGCTAAAGATGCAACCAATACAATCAACCGTAACGGAGGTGTGGCGATTCCCGCTAGGCGCCATCCTGCCGCTCGTGGCAATCAGCGGGATGTTTCTGGTGCTGGGCATCATTTTTTTGCGCGAGAAAACGATGCGCGGAATGGGGGCTTTTTTTCTGATGGTGTCGGTCGTGGCGGGAACCGTATTTTTGCCGTCCAAAGTGAGAGAGCGGATCATCGTCGCGCCGAACGAATTCTCGGTGAACAATAGTTTTTGGTTTGCCCAAAAACACCAGGGATTCGCTTACGGTAAAGTTCGTCTGGTTCGCTTCCGAACGGTGGGACGCAATGCCGCGTGGCAGGTGGATTACAAGGATGGTCACAGCGAGACTATGGAATGCACGAAACTGTGTCTCGAAAATTATACCAATATCCTCAAGGCGTTGGAACATCGCGGCGTTTCTTTTCGCAATGATGTGATTGGGGATTAATTAAGCGCCGTCGAATCGAACGCCGCTACAGGAAATATTTCAAACTGTGCGCAATCGTGACAACGCCTTTTCACAAACCATCTCCGGCGTGACCGCATAAAGGCACGCCAGCGGTTCGCGATACGAGCAAGTGCTTTTTTGACACGGCACACAAGGAAGGCTTCGCGTTTGCAAAACATTTTGCCGTTGGCCATAGGGACCCGTGCTGTCGGGCTCAGTGGGGCCGAAGAGCGCAATGATGGGCTTGCGCAACGCCGCCGCGATGTGCATCGGTCCGGTATCGTTCGTGATCACGAGTTCTGAGGCACGCAACCATTCGATCATTTCCGGCAGCGAAGTTTGGCCCGTCAGGTCCAGACAGCGCGTGGGATGGGCGGCGGCGATTTGCCGGCCGAGCGCGCGGTCGGAATTCCCGCCAAGGATGGCGAATTTAAAATCGGGCGCGAGCGGCGTGAGAAGTTTGACCAACTCGACAAAATTCTCCACCGGCCAGCGCTTGTCATCCCAACGCGCTCCGGGCAACAGCGCAATCCACCGCGAATCGCCGGGACGCCATTTTTCACGGACGATGCTCGCGATCAACGGACGCTCCGGCAGCCATTGGAAATTTTGATGCACTGGCACGCGCAGTTGCGGCAGCACGGCGAGATAACGATCCACGGCATGGGTGCGCGGCGGCGAGCGCGGCGTGAGGACATCGTAATAAAGCCGGGCGCCCTCGCGCGCGCCCTCGCGGTCGTTGTCGAGCCCGATGCTCACGCCGGCGTTGGCGAGCCAGGAAAAAAGTCCGCTGCGCGCGAGGCCTTGCAAGTCAATCGCCCAATCAAAATGCTCGTGGCGCATGGCGCGAACGCTGGTGGCGAGATGCGGCCAGTTCAATGGCGACGACCAATCCTGCCGATGAAAAGAAAAAATCCCGGCAAGATCGGGATCGTCCGCGAGCAGGGGAACGAGGCTGGATTCGAGCCACCAAAAAATTTCGCTGTCAGGCAGGTGCAGCTTGAGCAGGCGCAGCACGGGCAGGGCGTGAACCACATCGCCGAGCGAACTGGGCTTGAGGATGAGAATTTTCAAGCAGGGTTCAGGAAAAGTTGGGCGATGCAACCACTATCATAGGCGAGCCCGTCGCGAGATCTTTTTCCTCTCGCTGCTACTTCATGGTAGGGCGGAGCTGCCGCGCAGCCGTCCGCAGTCCCGAAGGGACGACCGATATTAGCCCACCACTTTAGTGGTGGGTTATCGTCTCGCTCAATCCAAGTCCAGCAGGGACAAAAGAAATTTATAAATTGAACATGGGGTTGTCTGTTGATTGTAGAAGAGTACAAACCTTCTGTCGTCCCTCCGGGACTTGATTTAAGAGGCACTCCAACCCAGCCATAAATGGCTGGGCTATTTTCTTCCGTCCCTTCGGGACTGCGATGATGCCGCACCCCCTTACCGCGCGTCTTTACAATCCGTCGCCTATATGAAACTTTGCCTCGGTGATGGCCAACACGACTCGTGGACGTGAATGGGCGCGCCACTTTATTTGCCGTAGGCGAGACGCTCGGCCAAACGCGGCGGCAAACCGGCATCGAGAATTTTTTTCTGCGCCGCGGCGATGTCATAATCGAGCCGCCGCAATTCAATCGTGCCTTCGTCCACGTCATAGACGACGTACGCGCATTTCGGATTATTATCGCGGGGCTGGCCGACACTGCCGACATTGACGAAATATTTCTTGCCCAGGTCAACCTTGAATTTCGAATACGTTCCGCCCTTGATCACCGGCTGGCCGGATGCGGTCGGCTCGCGAATGAACGCCAGCGGCACATGCGTGTGGCCGAAGAAACAGACCGCGGTGTTCTGATATGGAAAACTGGCCGCAGCATCGAGCTTGTTGAAGACGTAACCCCAGCGTTGCGGGCCGTCGAGCGTGGCGTGAACCATCGAGAAACTCGTGACGAGGCGAAAATATTTGAGGTCGCGCAGCCATTGGCGTTCCTCGTCGGAAAGCTGGGTGCGCGTCCAATTCACCGCTTCGGCGGCGTGCGGGTTGAAGCCGTCGAGGTCTTCCTCCATCGAGCAATATTCGTCATGGTTGCCCTTGACGCAGGGCATTCCCATGTCCCGCACGATCTTGAGACATTCCTTGGGGCTGGCTCCGTATCCAACGACATCGCCCACGCAAGCGTAATGCGTGCATTTTTGCTCCTTGATATCGTTTAAAACGACTTGGAACGCCTCCAAGTTGGCGTGTATATCAGCTATTATTGCAAACTTCATTTATCTTTGCCTATCTGGCTATCTCAAAACCGCGTAAAGCGCCCTGCGGTTCCGCCCACGCGACCGCTTCTTTTTGAATAAAATGTCCGACTTCCGATTCCCGGATGGCTTGTTGAAACGCTCCCAGTTCGTCCGGCGAACCTTCCGCGATCAATTCCACCCGGCCATCGGCTAAATTCCGCACCGTGCCCGTGACTTCAAAACCAGCCGCCAGCGTTTTTACCGTGTAACGGAAGCCAACGCCCTGCACATTTCCCGAATAAAACACCTGTAAACGGCGTCGGCTCATTTCATGTTAGCACTTATATTCCTGCCGCGCCACTCGCTTTCGACAGCTTAAATGACTGATGGCCAGCTTACGGCACACAGGATGTAGCCAAATAGCTCTCGGGGAAGCAATGATATTATTACTCGCCGCAAAAACCGCAAAAGACCGTCTAATTCAATTCCGCAACTCATTCTTTTTTCCGCTGCTGCGCCCGGCGCTTGGCGTCCAGCAATCGGCTGGTAGTGCTTGCCGCTTCGGTTTTCGGTTTTTCAGGTTCTGCTACCGGCGGCGGCGCACCACTCAAACCTGAACCCGGCGTCTCACTAGATGACTCCGCGTCGGGCGGCAAGGTTACCGGCTTTTGCGGGCGGAACAGGTCGGCGGATGGTTGCACCGGCGGCGCGGTAGCCGTCGTGTGCGTTGAGCGCACCTGATCGCGGCGCGACAAAAGCGCGGCCAAAGATTCCTCCGCTTCCGGTTCGCGTTCCACCGCTGCCCAGAAAAACACGCGGCGGCGAATCCACTGCCACATGCGCTGCATCTCTTCGCGTTCGAGTTGGATGCGTCGCACGCCAACGTCCAGCGGAAAAAGCAAAATGGAAAAGCGCAACAACCACTCCCACAAATCACGCGCCTGGTACGTTTTCTGGCGATTGTGCAGGAAGGTGTTGTCCGCCGGATCATCGGGATTGAGCAACTTGCCGCCGCCGCTTTCGGCTAGGCGCCGCAGCAAATTCAAATTCGGCTCCGACGCGTTGAACTCCGGCGAATAATTAATGCTCGCGCCGACGACTTGCGTGCCGCGGATCTGCCCGTCTTTTTTATCGCGCAAGCTCAGCATGTAAGTGCCCACTTCCTTCGTCGGAAAGTGCGCCTCGTAATGCCCCGGGCCGGTCTGTTCCAGTTGCACCGTCGTCGCCGTGCCTTTCGGACTCACGACCACGCCTTCGAGTTCGAGAAAATTCCGATAATTTCCCTGCTCATCCAGGGCATCGGTCGAAATGGTTCCCTGCCCGCCGTCCACCGATAAATCCGTCGAGAAATCTGAATTCTCCAATCGCCGCAAACTCCATTGCGCGATCTGCGACCAGAATTGCTGATACTTGCTCCAGCCCAGCCAGCCCTTCGCCCACTTGCCCTTGGCATCCGAGGTCCAGGCGACCGCGCGGCCCAGGCCAAATTGCCAATGCGCCAGCAGCGGATCGTTCTTGTCCGTCTCCAGCGGAATTTCCGCGCGCGCCTTCGGAGTCGTCGCGACATAGCCGAGCAGTTGCGGATATTCGTTGGGGCCGATGCCGCGCACCAGTTCGCTCGAAGCCTTGAACACCGGCTTGAACGGGTCTTCGTAAATCGCCGATTTCAAAATCACCGCCGCTTCCTTGATGAAGATCTGCGGCAAATCGTCCGGTGAAGTCACATTGTAGAAACGTCCTTTGCCATTATCCGCCATCCAGATCATCGTGTCCGGCCCCGCGTGACCCGCGATCAACACCGTGCTCACCGTGATGCGGTCGCCGACAATGTCCTGCATCAACTGGGCGGACGGCGCGCTCGGATCGCCGTCGCTGAAAACAATCATGTGTTTGAGATTGGCGCTCGCTTTTTTCAAGCCTTCGTGCGCGAGCGACATCACGCCCTGGAAACCCGGCAAGTCGCCCTGGTTCATGCCCGCGATCTGCTGGCCAAGCGCTTTTTTATTGCCGACCTTCGTCATCGGGAAAAGCCAATGCTCCGTGCCGTCCCACAGCACCACGCCCATTTCATCTCCCGGCCCGAGCGCCGCCAAAACTCCCTGGGCGCAATCGCGCGCGACCTGGTTGCCATTGGCGAATTCCATCCCGTGCATCACCAGCGCGACCGCGCCGCTCGGCAAAACTTTTTTGCTGTCGAGTTCCATGTTGACCGGCAGCGTTTCCTCCAGCGGCGTGCCGCGATAACCGCCCGCCGCGTACGTCTGGTCGCCGCCGATGCACACCAATCCCACGCCAAAATCCCGCACCGCGCTTTCGAGCAGCGTCTGTAAATCCTTGCCGAGATCGCCCGCCGCGATGTTGGAAATGAAAATCGCGTCGTAACTTTGCATCTCGGCCAGCGACGCCGGAAAACCGCTCACGGACACGGCTTTCACTTGCAAATGCGCCGAACGCAACGCCTCGACGAGCGGTTGGTCGCCGGGAAGGTCCGACGACACCACCAGAATTTCCGGTTCGCCCTTCACGCTGGTAAATGCGCTCGCGCGATTATTTTGCGGCACGGAATCCCCCGGCGCTTCCACACGCGCGTCGTATTTATAAAAACGCGGATCGGTCAGGGTTTGCGGAAACGTGAAAAGATTTTTTCCCTTGGACAACTGGACTTTTTGTTCGCCGAGATATTCGTCGTCGCGATACAGCCGCAGCGTCGCGGGCGTGTCGGTGTCCGACTGCAAAAATATTTTCACTTCGAACGACTGGCCCTTCTTGAGCTTCGGCGGCAGCGTGAGCTTTTGGATCGAGACATCGTTGCCGCGCTCCACGCCCATCGGCACGACGTCCATCGTCACGCCCAGTTGCCGCGCCGCGAGCAGCGCGGTCATCGCGTCGCCGGTGTTTTCATTTCCGTCGGACATCAGCACAAGGCGCTTCTGTCCCGTTTCGGGAAACGCCGCCGTGCCGAGGCGAATGGCGCCCGCGATGTCCGTGCGTTCCGTGCCGACAACCGCCTGGATTTTCTCGACGTTGACCGCGGTGTTCGCGGCGGTCTCGATATTCGCCTCGCTGCCGAAAACGATCACGCCGCCCTTGTCCACCCGCTTTTTATCGGCGGTGGTTTTGTTGATGTAAGTGCGCGCGAGGTCCTGTTGCGCCGAGGGAATGCTGTCCGAACGGTCGAGCAGAAAGAAAACATTCATGCCTTCGAGCGCGCGCATCCACTGGATGCCCGCGAGCGCGAAGATGAGGAACGCCACGATCAACGCGCGCAGCCAGAACGAAACCCATCGCCGCCAGCGGCTGATTTGCACGTCGCTCTTCCACGCGAGCCAGATGACCCACGCCAGCGCCAGCGGCAGCAGCAGCAAATAATAAGGATGGGTGAATTGGAATTTCATCGGCTGGCCAGCTGGTTTCGTCGTATGAATTTTTGCACGCGATGGTTCTGCGAATCCGCCACGTAAAGGTTGCCGTGCGAATCGAGCGCGATGGCGTAGGGATTATTCAACTTGCCAACTGACGCACCGGGCCCGCCGAGGATTTCGAGGGATTGGCCGTTGGTATCGAAAACCTGCACGCGGCTGTTTTCAAATTCACACACAAATTGCAAACCGGCCTTGTCCACCCGCACGTCATACGGGTAACTCATTTCACCCACGCCGTTGCCGGGCTTGCCGTAAGTGCGCAGGAATTTTCCATTCGGCGAAAAAATCTGGATGCGATGGTTGCACGAGTCCGCCACGTAAATATTATCCGCCGCATCCACAGCGATGCCCTCGGGCCGATCGAACTCGCCATGATTCACGCCGGTGTGGCCGATGACGCGCACGAGGTTTGTGCCGCCCGGCGTAAATTCCTGCACGCGATCCACGACCGTATATTCCGGCATCAAAAAATCACCGCGCGAATTGATCGCCACCGCGCGCGGCATGATGAGTTCACCGACGTTCGTGCCCTTGTGGCCCCATTGCTGCAACAGCTTGCCGGTGACAGAAAAAATATTGATGCGCTGGTAATGCGGCTCAATGACAATGACGTTGCCGTCCTTGTCACAGCCCATGCCTTTGGGTTTGCCGAGGTCCGTCTGCGGCAACTGCCATTGCAAAACGTATTGGCCGTCCGGCGTGAATTTCTGCACGCGTGCGGTCATGTCCACGACGTAAATATTATCCTCGCGATCCACGGCGATGGAGCGCGGCTTGTTGAATTCTCCCACGCCCACCCCACGGCTGCCGATAACCACGACCTTGCTGAACAATTTGCTGTCCAAAGTTTTCTCCGTCGCGGTATCCACCGAGCAACTCGTGAGAAAACCGAGCGCAAAAATCGCGGCGATCGCTGTCGTGTAACGACGGCGTTGGAAAAATAATTTCGACACCTGCCATAAAATGAGCGGCGCGACCGCCAACGCGAGCAGCGCGAGGCAAAGCGAATTTACCTGCGCGTTGTGGCCGAAGTGCAGCAGATTAAAAATGCGCAAGGCAAGCGTCTCGCCGCCGGGCGGAACAACCAGCAACATGGATTCGACATCCCACAGGCAAAGCAGAAAAATCACGTACCACGCCACGGTCGCTTGCGAGGAGATTTGCGGCCATTGAACATGGCGAAACAGTTGCCAGTGTGACGCGCCATTCAGCCGCGCGACATCCGTAAGGTCGCGATCCACACCACGCATAGCCCGTGCGATGCCATTCCAGCCGAACGCCAGATACCGCAGCCCCAATGCGAGGAAAACAATGCCGACGTGTTGATAAAATATCTCGAAAATCGGGCGGTTAAAAATCGCGATGAGTGCGATGCCGATGAACACGCCCGGCACAAAAAATGGAATCCATAACGCCGTGCCAATCGGCCAGCGCCAACTGATGAAGGAAAGCGCGAGACACAACGAGGCGACGGCGACCGCGATGTAAATTGAGTTCCAAATCGCGGATTGTCCGGCGGCGAGTGCGCCCGGAAGTTCCGACCACGTCAGCGGCGCCGTGGCGAGTTGCGCGAGCGGCAGCACGACTGAGAGCACGCAGATAAAAATGGTTCCGACTCCACAGACACGCGACCAGCCCGCGCCGAGTTGCTGGCGAAATAATTTTGCGGACACTGGGCCTTCGGCGCGCGGCCACGCGACTTCCGCCCGGCGAAACCAGAACAGCAAAAAGAACGGCAGCACCAGCAACGGCCAGCTCATTTCCAGCGCGCCTAGGGAATTCATGGTCGTATTGAATAAAATCCACACTTCTGCCGTGAATACCTTGACCTGCAAAATCGCGGGCACGCCGAAATCATTTAGCGCGAGAACAAAAGTGAGCACCGCCGCCTGCACCAGCGGCCCGCGCGCGAGTGGCAGGAGCAATCCGCGCAGCAACGCGAAACCGGTCACGGCCATGTCGCTCTCGAGTTGAGACGCTTCGAGTTGCCGCCACGCGCCGAGCACGGCGAACAGCGGAATCGGCCACAGCAGGAGCGAGAGAATCCAAACCGTGCCGCCGAGCGAATAAATATTTACCGGCAGCCATCCGTGCCACGTGCCCGCCGTGCCGACATAATGCAGCCACGCATTGGTCACAAGAAACGGCGGCAGCGAAAGCGCGACAATCGCGACGCCGATCCACCGCGCGCGCCATTGCCCGCCGAGTCCCGAGAGCCACAACGCCGCCATCAACCCAAGCGCCAGCGCAAACACCGTGGTCAGTGCGCTTACGAGCAGGCTATTGATGAGCAGCGGCCAGTTCATTTAAAGGTGATGTCCTTCTCTTCCCCACGGACCGCGGGTCTATGACCCGCAGCAATGTACAAATAAGATTGCCGCGCAAGGCCGCTTCGAGAGCAGCTTGACTGATGTCCGTTGCTGCCGGTCACAGACCCGCGATCCGCAAAAAAATCGAAGTTGAAAAAGCCTTGTCTCATCGCAAGAAAATCGTCTCCATTTCTTTGGTGCCGGCATCGAGGTCGCGAAGCAGCGCGTCCCAATCCACTTTAAGGCCGGGATTGGTTTCCGGCTCGCCGGGCGTGGCGGATTCCAGCGCTTTTTTCTCGACGAGCAGTTGCTCGACCTCGGGGCTTTGCAGATACGCGAACAGTTGTTGCGCCGCCTCGGGATGCGGCGCGCCGCGGATGACTCCGGCGGAATTGTGGATGAGCAAGCTCTCGCTGCCCAGCGGCATGACGGCGAGCGGCAAGCCTTCGTGCTGTTCCGCCGCCGCGTCGTCGGAATCCGTGAAGCCGATGAGCGCCTCGCCGCCGCCGACCTGGCGCGCCACGACGGAATTGCCGTCCACGAGCATCGCCTTGTTCACGACCAGCGCGCGGCACCACGCCTGCCATTTGGCATCGCCCCAATACTGGCGCAACGCCAGAAAATGCGTGGCCGTTGTGCCGAACAGCGGATAGGCGAGCGCAACCTTGCCGCGCCACGCCACGTTGGTGGCATCGCTGAAATTAAGCGGCCCCAGCGATTGCGGCACGGCATTCGCATTGATCACCAGCCGGCGGCTGCGATAGCCGAGCAACGCCCAGCCATTCGTCTCGCGAAAAATATTTTTCGTGGCCAGCAGCCGCGTGCGCAATTCCTCGTTGTTCCAAAACACATCGCACTGCGGATGATCGTTCTCAGCGAGCAGTCGATTGACCAGGCCAACCGTCTTCATCGCTTCACTGTCATAAACCGCTTTGACTTGAATACCTGTTTGCTTTTCAAAATTTTTGAAGATCGTGTCCGCGAACTCCTCATCCTGAGAACTGTAAACCACAACCACTTTCGAATTTTTCGAGCAGCCAGCGCCAAACAATCCGCACGCCAAAACAATCGTAAAGACTCCAACGAACAAGGCGCTAAATCTCAAAACCGGATTCCGCGCGATTTCGCACCACGCAAAATACGCTACAGGCTTCTTTTTCAAGCCTTCACGGTTTTCATTTTCATCCAACGCATCCATATTAAATTTCTTCATTCCGCACTCCACACTCCGCATTCCGCACTCAAACGGTCCGTTTGTGGTAATACCACCACTCAAACAACAGCACCCCCAGCGCGATCGCCGCGAGGTGACGCCACAATTCCAGGTTCGCGCGATGCACAGTCGTGGCGGAAACTTTCACGTATTTTCCAAACTGCAAATCCTCGCGTGGCTTGATATTGCTCTCCGCCGAATCGAGCAGCGCGACGCAAAAGGTGGTGTCGTTCGTGCCGGTTTTCAGATGATAAATGCCTTGATGAAACGTATCCCCGAAAACGATCTCGGTTGCGCTCGCGTCCACTTTCAAATTTTGAATCGCGCCGCTGGGCAGCGTGACTTGCGCGTTCGTCACGGGTTGATTAAGGCTGAGATGAAACGGGTCGCCGGCGTGGACGAGAAGCTGGCTGTTGCGCTCGGTCGCGGGGTTGAGCCACTCGACGGCGTTGGCGATGAAAATGGGATAGGAAATGCGATATGGCCACGTGCTTTCGAGCGTGTCGAAGCCGACCCACAGGATGCGCTGGCGTCCAAGCTCGCCCGCGATGATAAGCGGCGATTGCGGCGAGTCCACCAGCGAGACACCCCACGACGGCATTTTCACCTGCATGCTTTTGGCGACCTGCACGTTGTCGAAACCGACGTAGCGCAGCACGGGATGTGTCGCGCGCCAGTCCACGATTGCGGGCGTCTCGATTTGCGAAAGGCCCTCGAACCAATTCGTGTTCGCGACATGGATGGCGAGCACATTTTCGCGCGGCCACACAACGGGAACGACATCGTCGAGCACGACAAAATCAAAAGTGGCCGCGTCGTCGGTGAGTTCAGTGGCGACGGTGAGTTGGACATTTGGTGCGGCGCGCAGGGCGCGTTCGAGAAAACGATTTCCGCGCGTGACGAGCAGCGCGTTCACCGGATGCGGCAAAAGGCTGATGACCGAGGCGTCGTTATCGGCGGCAAGAGCGTCGGGGAGCGTCGAATGGACGGAGAAAACGCCGTCGTGCGATTGCGCGGCGAGAAATATTTGCGGCGAAACCTGGCCGGGAGCGATTTTGATCGGGCGCGTTTCGAGCAGATTGCCGTCGAGCCGCAATTCGAGATCGGTCTGCTGCGTGTTGGTGGAAAAATTTGCCACGCTCACATAGACGGCGCGTTGCGAGGCGTCCTCGGGGTTCGCTTTCACGTCAAGCGCGGTGATGCCGATATTGTCATCGCTCTCGCCGACCTTGTGATAAATGAGCGGGAGCGCGCGGTTATCGAACTCGGCGATGTCCGGCACCGCGCCGTCGCTGAAAAGATGAATCTCAGGATTGCTCTCCCGACCGCGATCGCGCACGAGCGAATCGGCCATCTTGAGCGCGGGGATGAGCCGCGTGGGAGCATCCATGGCATTGCAGGAAAGAATCGCGCGGCGAAGCGCGGCCTTTTCGCCCGTCTCGGATTGCTTGACCTCGGTATTCGCGGCGACTTGAAGCACGACCATCTTATCGCCCGGCCGCAAGCTATCCACCCACTTGAGCGCCTCCTGCCGGGCAACCTCGAAGCGCGAAGGCGTCACATCCGTAGCCTGCATGCTCGCCGACGCATCCAAAATCAAAACCCGCAAATCACTGGAGCCCGCGTGCGTGGCGAAGTAGGGCCGTGTCAAAGCGAGGATCGCGAGAATCAACAAAAGTATTTGCAGCAGCAACAACCAGTTGCGGCGAAGTTTTTGAAACGGCGCGCTCGCCTGCGTTTCCGCCAGGAATTTTTGCCAAAGCAACGTACTCGAAACTAATTTTACGACGCGCTTCCTCTTGAGCAAATAGAACACGATGACGACCGGAATCGTCAGCGCGAACAAAAATGCGAATGGAGAAAGAAAATTCATTCGGCTATCCCCAGACTTCCGATTGCCGCAGTTGTTTCAGCAACAGTTGTTCAAGCGACATATTAGACGGCGCCATGAAGAAGCTGATGCCGCGCGCTTGCGAATATTCGCGGAGACGCTGGCAAAAATTCTGGACCATCTGTTGATACGACGACATACGGTATTTGCCGAAACTGACTTCCTGCACGTTGCCGGTCTCAGCATCCACGAGGCGAAGGTCGCCGTAAGTCGAGGGTGAGAGTTCCTCGGGCGCGAGAATCTGCACAGCGTTGACCTGAAAGCCACGGCCAACGAGCGCGGTCAGGCCGCTTTCGTAACCGGCGGGATCGAGAAAATCGCTGAGCACGACGGCGACGCCCGCCTGCCGGGCTTCGAGCGCGCCGCGTCGCAGGGACTCGTTGAAATTAGCGGTTCCTTTGGCAGTGAGTTGCGAAATGTTTTGGAAAAAATTCAGCGCGGACTTCCGGCCTCGCACGGCGCGCAAGGCTCCGCGCACGGCAGACTCGTCTTTGTTGTCGGGAAACGGAACGACGCTCACGCGGTCGAATCCGCAAAGCGCGACGTAGCCGATGGCGGCAGCGATCTGGCGCGCGAAATCGAATTTACGCGGTTCGCCGAAGGTCATGGATTCGCTGGCATCGAGAAAAATGCGGACGGGCAATTCGCGTTCCTCCTCGTAAAGCTTGAGAAATAATTTTTCGAGGCGCCCGTAAAGATTCCAATCGAGATAACGAAAATCATCGCCGGGCACGTAGTTACGATGGTCGGCAAACTCGACCGACTGCCCGCGCGCTCGGCTGCGGCGCTCACCGCGCGCGGAACTCTTGGCGCGACGCGAGGCCAGCAGTTGGAATTGTTCCAACCGGCGCAAAAGTTCAGCGGTGAGCAGGGGGGCGGACATTAAGGTTATATAAGCGGCATCTGTTTTAGATCAGATATTGAATCAAGGTTGCGGCGAAGTGGATGTAAAGATGTGGCCGGCGGGACGCCGACCACTACACGCGAGACGCGTGTGCTCCCCGGGAGATGAACACTCTCGTATCATCGCCTGCTGATTTCTACCCCATCAATTTTTTCGTCCTCGATTTCCGCCGCCAGCGCCAGCGCTTTATCAATATTCACTCCGGCGTGAATTCCAATGTTATATGTACGTTGCTGATAAGGCTTTTTTTGAATTGGGCCTGAAGGGTTCATTTTTTCGAGCCCCAACCGGACGGCGCGCTCGACCACTTCTTCAAGTGGAAGGCCGGTTTTTTTTGTCAACGAAACCAGTTTGTCTTTAAGTTCGCCTTCGAAATCCAAGGTCGTTTTCATTTAAACATCCTCCTTTAGAAGCAGGTTTATAGCAATCATCACCCAATTTGGCTAGGCGTTTACTGTGGCCGCATCCCTCGGCACATCCTGTAAAATCTGCGCGATGATTTGGTCGGTGGTGATGCCTTCGGCTTCGGCTTCAAAATTTAAAATCAAACGGTGGCGCAAGGTGGCGGTCGCGACGGCCTGAATGTCGTCGAAGCTCACGTTGAAACGGCCTTGTGTGAGCGCGCGTACTTTGCCCGCGAGCAGCAGACATTGGCCGCCGCGCGGGCTGCTCCCAAAACGCAGATATTGATTGGTGATCGGCGCGGCAGTGTCCGTCTTGGGATGCGTGGCGAGGACGAGGCGCACAGCATAATCTTTCACGTGCGTGGCGACGGGCACCTGGCGGACGAGGCGTTGCAGTTCGAGCAAAGTTTCGCGGTCGAGGACTTTATTGATTTGCGCGCGCGCGCCCTCAGTGGTGCGGGTGAGGACTTCGGTCAATTCCGCGCCGGTCGGGTAGCCGACGACGAGCTTGAAAAAGAAACGGTCGAGTTGCGCCTCGGGCAGCGGATAAGTGCCTTCCTGGTCAATCGGATTTTGTGTGGCGAGCACGAAGAAGGGCTCGATGAGTTTGCGGATCTCGCCGCCCGCCGTGACGCTTTTTTCCTGCATAGCCTCAAGCATGGCGGATTGGGTCTTGGGCGTGGCGCGGTTGATTTCGTCGGCGAGGACGAGATGCGCGAAAATGGGGCCGCGCTGGAACTCGAATTCGCGCCGGCCGCTGGCGGTTTCCATGACCATGTTGGTGCCAAGGATGTCGGCAGGCATGAGGTCGGGCGTGAATTGGATGCGATTGAACGAGAGGTCGAGCACTTCGCTGAGCGTGCGGACGAGAAGTGTTTTGCCGAGGCCGGGAACGCCTTCGAGCAACACATGACCGCCGGCGAGCACGGCGATGAGTGTGCCTTCGACGATGGCGTCGTGGCCGACGATAACCTTGGCGATCTCAGCGCGAAGGGCGGCGTAATTTTGGCGGAAGGAGGCGATTTGTTCTTCGGTATTCATAGGTCAGTTGGAAATTTGGAACGCGGGAAATGAAAACAAAAAATGCGCGGGACAACCGTGGCCAAAATGAGATGGGCTTGCGCGAACGTCACGTGGAGAAGTGGTCCGGGGCGTCCTCGAGCGGAACGAAAAAACAGAGCAGCAGGTAAATAATCAGGCCGCTGCCATAACTGAAAGCGAGCATGACAAATCCAAGACGCCAAACCCAGGAAGGCGCAGGCGTCACTTTCGCAAGGCCGCCGCAGACGCCACCGATCCAGGAATCGGTTTTGTTCCGTTTGAGCCGATGCAGGAAATCAAAAACGTCTTTGGATTCCGATTTGGGAGCGGGTTGGGTTTCGCCAGTCGGAAGAAAAATCCAAAGAAGAATATAAGTCCACAGGCCGACGCCGAAAAAGAAAAACGTCACAGCGAACAGCAGCCGCCAGACATAACTGGGCGCGCGCGTGGCTTCGCCGAGTCCGCCGCAAACTCCACCCAGGAAAGAATCGCGATCAGACGCGTGAAGTTGTCTCAAGGATTGAAAAAAAGCGGAGAGATTTGTCGAACCCGGCTCGGCAGTTTCCCGGCGGCTGGACAAGAATGCGCCGACGAGGACGATAGTCATCAAGGCGATGGTTCCAAGCAGACTCGTCTCTTCGGAAGGAAGATTAAATGACGGCCACTCCGGCCCGATCTTGATTAACCGGCTGATGGCGAATCCCGCAACGAAGGCAATCAAGAGTTTGATGTTTTTCATGCGGGTGAGTGATGGCTACTTCTTCATGTCGTCGAAGTAATCACGCACGGCCCCTTGATAAGCACGCGGGACTTTTTCCTGGCTCAATGCGCTTTGGGCGTCGGCTTGCGCGGCCACGGCGGCTTCCTCGTAGGCGACCGAACTCGTGCCCTTGATGCTCACGCCTTTTAAAGTGATGCTCGGCATCTGGCCGCCGGGTGAAAATTGACCTTTGACCTTGGTGGGTTTGAGCGCGTCGTTCAACTCGCCATCGCCGCGATCACTGACGCCACGCGGTTTTTGGTCGGGACGGGTGATGCCGGTATTGTCCCAGCGCTGGGTTTGATGTCCGTCGTAACCCCAGCCGGCATCTTCGTTCGCCCAAGTGCCGACGCCGGAGCCAGGTTTGCCCCCGGGTTTGGTTCCCACGCCCGGTTTGTTGCATTGGCCCCAACTCTGGCCGGTGCTGATCGCCATTTGCGCGCGGTTCAAACCGTCCAATTCGCTTTCCATCGCCTGCGCGTCGTTCATCTGCTGCATCAATTTATCGAGTTCCTTCGAAGCCTCGGCGAGCGATTGGCCGGCGCCGGGTTTATTGCCGCTTTGCATCGCCTTGGCGGCCTGATTCAATTTTTCGCCGACCTTGCCGTATTGACTGCCGGGGCTGACGGCTTTGGCGACTTCAGAAACCATTTTTTGCATTTGTTCCGGCGTAAGGTTCGCCGACTTCAACTGATCCTGCATTTTTTTCAATGTGTCCTGCGCGGCTTCAGGCTGGCCATTCTTTAATTGCTCGGCGAGGTCTTTGCCCATCTTTTCCATTTGCTGCTGCATCTGCTGAAGGCTCTTGGCAAGGTCCTTGGTTTTTTCAAGGTCCTGCGTCTCAGCCTGTAAATCTTTCAGGAACATATCGGTCTGATTGGCGGCAAGCGCCTGGATGGCCTGATCCATGTTCGGCATTTGCATGCCCATCTGCTGCGCCTGCTTGGAAAGCGCGGCCATGGACTTGGAGATTTTTTCCTTGTCGGCCTGGCTCATGCCGCCGTTTTTATCGGCAGCGGCCTTGGCGGCTTCCTGGATTTTGTTCAACTCTTTATTGAGCTTGTCCATGTCCTCAGGCGAACCGTTGGGAGTGCCGAGTTGCTTTTGAGTCTGCTCAATTTGCTTTTGCAGACGCGCGGCATCGGGAGAATTTTCACCGCCCGGCGAGCGCGCGGCTTGTTCCATGCGCTGAATGGCCGGTTCCTTGGCCGCATCTTTCATCTCGTCTTTGATGCGGTCAGTCACATTGGCGATCTGTTTCAAGGCGTCGCTGCGGGTCAATTTCTGCTTGGAAAGTTGCTGGCCCAATTCACTGACGGTTTCCATCGCCTTCTGCGTGGTCTCCATCGCGGGCGGACGCTTCTGCAAATTGCGCTTGGTCAATTCGGTGAGTTCTTTGCCAGTATCCTGAATATTTTTTTGATCGGCAACTTTAGCAACGAAGGTTTTGCTGCGATATTCGGGCACGAAACCGAGTCCGGCAGCGAGCGCGAGCACGACCAACGCCCAGCGGCTGACTTGCGGCAAAGTGAAGGGCACCAGGCGGCGGGCATCGAGTTCCTTGGCGTGCGCGGCAGCATCAGTGACGAGCAAGGTGCGCCAGGTTTCAGAACCCGGACCTTTAGCCATTTCGAGCGCGGTGCTGAGACGCTCTTGTAATTGCTGGCGGCCATCCACCCAGCGGGCCATTTGTTCGACGGTGGTCTTGCGCCAGCCGCCGATGATACATCCGACCACGGCCGCGACGCCCCCGGCGATTCCCGCAGCCGTCACGACCCACGACGGAATCGGCGCGAGTTTATATATGCCGAGCGTGACGAAGAAGATCAGTCCGCCCACCAACAGCCCCTGCCAGAGCCCGCGCAATGCCCGTTCCCGGCGACGACGGCGCGCGGCGGCCTGAAGCGTCTGCTCGATTAATTGGAGGTCGCTCATTGGTTTTATATATTATGCAACACTCAAACTTCCCTGGCGAGTTCAAAATGGCTCGCTTTTGCCGTCCGGACGGCGGTCATAGACCAACCGTTACAAGGCGAGGTCGCTTACAAAATGATGCGTCTCTTCATGCGGACGACGTGCTTCCTCGCTTTACTTTCTGGACAACCACTTGTTACTGCTTCTCATACTCGCCTTTGCCAAGCTTTTTGTAAACGGTAAAACCAGCTTTTTTTGCGGCGGACAGCGAAATCTTTTGGGGCGAATTGAAACTGGACAATAGTTTGCGCACGGGCTTCTTGCACGCGGGGCATTTGGTCAGCGGTTTGGCATCCATCGGGCGGCGCAAGGTGAACTTGCCCCCGCAGACCACGCACCCACCCTCGCAGAGTTCATATTCGTAAAGCGGCATAACAATCTTAAATAGACAACCAATCAAACCAGACTTTCAAGCACCAATCAATCTAACACGGGGCGCAAGGGTTGGTTGTGAGGCTGTTGGTTTTCTTTTTTTAACGCAGAGGCGGGGAGGCGCAGAGGCGCAGAGCAGGGAAAGGAATTGGTCACGGACGAAACGCGGGTTGGATACAGAAAAAAACTTCTAATCGGTGTTTGATTTGTGTTCCATCCGTATTTAGGACTTTTCTCTCCCATTGGCCGTCCGCAAGGACCTCTGCGCCTCTACGCCTCTGCGCCTCTGCGTCAAATCAGTCCGCCCAGCGTCACGAACCAGTTCCGCACGCTTCTGGATGAATTGGGCCATGATGCTTACGGCGATTTCGGGGACGCTTTGGGAGTTGATCTCGATACCCACCGGACAGGCCACGCGCGCGAGGTCGGTTTCGCTGGCGATTTTTTCCTCGATGAAATGTTCAAAGATAGTACGGGCTTTACGCGAGCTGCCGATCATGCCGAGGAACAGAAATTTTTTGTGAATCCAATCTTTTAAAACCAGGGCATCGTGGCGGTGACCGCGGGTCACGATCAGGCCAAACGCGGGCGCGGCGGGCAGGCGAGTTTTCAGGAGTTTGTCCCAGACATCCACGCGCAAGGCGATTTCTTCAGGGAAATATTGGCGGTTGGCGAGCGCGGGGCGGTCGTCGAACACGGTGACGGAAAAATCAAGTTGCGCGGCGAGCGGCGCGACGGCCTGGCCGATATGCCCGGCGCCGGCGATCCACAGGGTGCAGGGCGGACGGACAGTTTCGTTGTAGCGCAAATCGGTTTTGCCGGCGGCTTTGCGCGCGGTGAGGGCATCCACGCGGCCGATCTTAAAATCTTTGCGCACGCCCCAGGTGAAGCTGCTTTTGCGCGCGGCGAGTTCGGACCAGAATTTCACCCCGACCTCCGCGGCATTGGGGAGAATGAGTCCTTCCACTTTGCCGCCGCAGATGAGGCCATCGTCCCAGCCGAAATCGTGGTCGAGCAAGAGATCAAACGCCTCGGCGCGGCCGGTGCGCAGGGCCTTGATGGCGCGCTGCTGGATTTCGGCTTCGAGACAACCGCCGCCGAGGGTTCCGGCGATGCGGCCATCCTCGTAGAAAAGGGCTTTCGCGCCGACTTTTTGGGGGCTGGAACCTTTGACGCCAGAAATCAGGCCGAGCACGACGCGTTCACCGCGGCGCGCCGCTTCAGCGAGGGCTTGAAAAACAATCGGCTTCATGCGCGGCCCGAACCGGGAAAGGATTTGGACCCAGTATGAGGAATTTATCTGAACGCGGGCCGAAAGCAATGCGGGTTTTGGATTTACGATTTGCGCCGCGCCACATCGTCATTTTTATTATTCGTTGATCAAGGGAAATAAAATTATTCCTGTTTCCTAAGAAAGTTACCTTCGGTTACTTCCGTGGCACTTATTGACACGGCAGTTAAGATGCGGGAAATGGATTCGCTTGTGCCTCCAGACTCGCATTTTTTGTCCGCCGCCGAAGGCTGGCTGGGACTGGGGGACGTTGCCGAGGCGCGGGCGGAGTTGGAGCGCGTTAA
The DNA here is from genome assembly GCA_036268055.1 of Verrucomicrobiia bacterium. Classification (NCBI taxonomy): domain Bacteria; kingdom Pseudomonadati; phylum Verrucomicrobiota; class Verrucomicrobiia; species Verrucomicrobiia bacterium. The sequence continues at coordinate 32,506 of DATAUW010000025.1, forward strand.
CGAATCGCTCCAGCAACATCCGGCGGTGCTCGACGTGCGCTGGGCGATTTTTGCGCATGAGCAGGATTGGCCGAACGCGTTGGCGCTCGCGCGCAAGCTGGTGAAACTGTTTCCCGAAAATCCGTCGGGCTGGCTGCATGTGGCGTATGCGTTGCGACGCGTGCCGGAGGGCGGTTTGACGGCGGCGTGGAAATATCTTTTGCCCGCGCTGGAAAAATTTCCCGATGTCTCGATCATCCCCTACAACTTGTCGTGTTACGCCTGCCAAATGGGCGAAGGCGAAAAAGCGATGGAGCTTTTGAAGCGCGCGATTGATAACGGCGACGGCAACGAGATCAAAAAGATCGCGCTCGAAGATTCCGATCTCGAGACTTTGCGTCCGCTGATCCGGGCGATGTGAAATTGGCTCCATGTTCCATTCGTGGCTAATAACCTTTTCGCCGTGGCGTTACGCTGATTAACATCCGGCATGCCGAAGTGGTGCAAGACCATCGTTGCGATTTTGCTGTTGCCGGTTTGCCTGGGCGCGATCAAGGCGCTCTGGCTCGTATTCCGCCACAGCAGCGACGCCTCGACCATGTGGGTCGCCCTCGGCGGCGGCGCGGCGTGCTGGATCGTGATCTACCTGATGCTGCCCAAGCCAATGTGGATCTATGTCGTCGGCCATGAATTCACCCACGTGCTCTGGACATGGCTGTTCGGCGGCAAGGTGAAAAAATTCAAAGCCTCCGCGAAAGGCGGGCATGTGGTCGTCACGAAAACGAATTTTCTCATCGCGCTCGCGCCGTATTTTTTTCCGGTGTATGCGGCGATAGTGGTGGCGGTATTCATCATCGGCCATCTTATTTGGAACTGGCTGCCGTACCTGGTGTGGTTCCATTTATTGCTCGGCGCGGCCTACGCTTTTCACGTCACCCTGACGTGGCACATTCTCAAGACCGAGCAATCGGACATCACGCAGCACGGTTATTTGTTTTCGTTCGTGATCATTTTTTTGGGGAATGTGACGGTGCTGATGCTCGGCGTGCCGTCGCTGGCGGCGCGGGTGGGAGTATTCACGGCGTTCGGTTGGTGGTTCGAATGCACGGGGCAGGTGATCCAGCGGTTGGGGCGGTTTTTGTAGGCTGTTTGCGCTTGCGCCAAAATTGCTTAGACTGAACCCGGCGAATTGAACTTGAATTGCCCGCGCAGTTAAGGCCAAATCAGCGCGCTCTTTATACGTTATGAATCTTGGTGACATTCTCGGGCCGGATAATATCGTGCCGGAACTGCGTGCTTCCGACAGATGGCAGGGTATTGACGAGCTTATCAATAATCTCGTCACCACCGGCAAAATCAAAACCGAACATCGCGACGCCATCGCCGCGGTCGTCAAGAAGCGCGAGACTTCCATGAGCACGGGCATCGGCTTCGGCATCGGCATTCCGCACGCCTCGACGGATTTGATTTACGAGGTCGTCGGCGCGTTCGGCCGGTCCAAGACGGGCGTTAATTTCGAGGCGCTCGACAACCAGCCGGTGAATCTCGTCATGCTGTTCCTCGTTCCCCAGGGCCAATTTCAGAAACATCTTCACACCCTCGCCAATATCGCCAAGCTTCTGCACAAAAAAGAATTTCGCCAGGCGCTCGAAGAAGCTCCCGATGCCCCGGCCATGTTCAAGATCATCAAGGAATTTGGCGGGAAGTGAGGATGGCTGCCTCGAGAATTTTTCCCGATCTCTTTTTGTGACGGCGCTCAGTGAGCGCCGTTCGCCTTTAAAATGTTACCGCATAAAGAAATTCAAGCGCGCCTGCAAGCCGCCGTCACCGCCGTTTTTCCCGGCGCGGATACGTCCAGCGTGCTTATCCGCCCCTGCGATCCCAAGTTCGGCGATTACCAGTCGAACGCGCTCATGGCGCTCGCCAAGGAACGCAAGCTGAACCCTCGCCAACTCGCCACGGATGTCCTCGTCAAGCTCGATGTCTCGGCGTGGTGCGAGAAAGTGGATATTGCCGGCGCGGGCTTTTTAAATTTTCGTCTTGCGCCCGCCGCACTGGCGGAGGCGTTGCAAAGCGCCTCTCGCGGCGAGCATCTTTTTTTTGAGAAGGCCTCGCACCCGCGAACGATCGTCGTGGATTTCAGTTCTCCCAATGTCGCCAAGCCCATGCACGTCGGACATATTCGTTCCACAGGCATCGGCGATGCCATCCAGCGCGTGTTGCGGCTGCTGGGACATCGCGTCATTTCGGATAATCACATCGGCGATTGGGGCACGCAATTCGGCAAGCTGCTCCTCGGCTGGAAACAAATTCTCGACCGCCCCGCGCTTGAGCGCGATGCCATCGCCGAACTCGAACGCCTCTACCGAATCATCAATGCCGAGTGCGACGCCCAGCCCTCGCGACTCGAAGAAGCGCGGCAGGAGTTGGTCAAATTGCAGGCCGGTGATGCCGAGAACATTGGCATCTGGAAGGAGATGATTCGCCTTTCGCAAAAACAATTCGACGCCATCTACGGCCGGCTCGACGTGAAATTCGATCACGCGCTGGGCGAAAGCTTTTACAATCCGTGGCTCGGCTCGGTCGTCGCGGATTTGCTGGCGCGCGGCATCGCCCGCGAGAGCGAAGACGCGGTGGCGGTGTTCAGCGACGGCTCGCTGCCGCCCAAGGAAGATCCCTTTCTCGTCAATCGCGATGGCGAATGGCTGCCCGATCCCGCGCTGGTGCGCAAGAGTGACGGCGGTTTTAATTACACCACCACCGACCTCGCGACGCTCGATTATCGCATTAAAGAATGGTCGCCGCAGGAAATCGTCTATGTTGTGGACGACCGGCAATCGGCGCATTTCAGAAAATTATTTTTGATCTTCCGGCGCTGGCGGCCGGAAGCGAACCAGACGAAATTGATCCACGTTGGTTTCGGAAAAATTTTGGGCGAAGACAACAAGCCGTTCAAAACGCGCAGCGGCGATACGGTGAAACTTGGCGATTTGCTGGATGAAGCGGAGGAGCGCGCATTTCAGACGGTGCAGGCCAAACAAATGGAGCGCGAAGAATCCGAGCGTTTGCCGGAGACGGCATGCCGCGAGATAGCGCGCGTCGTCGGCTTGGGCGCGATCAAATACGCCGACCTCGTGCCGAACCGCCAAAGCGATTACGTTTTCAGTTGGGACAAAATGCTCGCCTTGAATGGCAACACCGCGCCGTATTTGCAATACGCCTACGCGCGCATCCGCAGTATTTTCCGCAAGGCGGAATTGGATAATGCAGTCGCGGGTTCAGCGGTTTCGCTCAATGCGCCTGCGGAAATTGCGCTGGCGAAATACCTATTGAACTTTGGCCTCGTGCTCGAAGCCGTAACGGAGGAATATCGCCCAAATTATTTGTGCAATTATCTCTACGAACTGGCCGGGCACTTCGCGCGGTTCTACGAGAATTGTCCCGTGCTCAAGGCCGAGCCCGCTGAGCGCGCGAGCCGCCTGGCCTTATGCGATTTGACGGCAAAAGTTTTGCGGCAAGGCTTGGAGGCCCTTGGGATCCAGACTTTGGAGCAGATGTAATCCGGGCCGTGAAACCATGATTTAGTCTGCCGTAAAATGGCGGTTATGGCCGGTTACAAGGTTGAGATTTCCAAACAGAAGCACTGCCCCCGCCTTGACGTAACCCGCTTCATACCTAAAATACCTCACGATTGAATGACGCCCATCCAGCGACGGTCACTTTTAGATATGCGCTCCTTGGCATTCTGCTTTTTTTGTTTTGCGCGGGAGAAAATCTCTACGCCGAGCCCGTCCACGCCGGGTTTCTTTATGATTCCTTCGGTCTAACCCTCGCGCCCGGAGGCCATCGCACGGAGATTCTTGGGCCAAGCTATTACTCCGAGCAAAAGGATACGCAATACACCTGGGCGGTTCCCGTCCTCACGCTGGCGCACGTCGAGGACCCAAGCATCCAATACGAAGAGTTCGATTGGCTTTACCCGGTGCTCACCTATGACCGGTTCGGCGTGGAATATCGCTGGCAATTTTTCCAGCTCTTTAGTTTCGCTGGCGGAACCAACCAGGACGAGACCGGCACGCGACGCTTCACTCTCTTTCCGATTTATTTTCAACAACGCGGCACGCTGCCCGAACAGAATTACACCGCGGTCGTTCCCTTTGGCGGCACCCTCAAGCATCGCCTCTTTCGCGATGAAATTGATTTCGTCCTGTTCCCGTTTTACGCGAAGACGATCAAGAAGGATGTCGTCACTTACAACATGCCGTACCCGTTTTTTCATCTGCGCCACGGCGATGGCCTCCACGGCTGGCAAGCGTGGCCCATCACCGGGCACGAACATAAAGTGGATACGCTCAGCACGAATGTAGATGGCGAAGTCACGATCATCGGCGGTCACGACAGCCGGTTCGTCCTGTGGCCATTTTATACGCAATCCACGAACGACACCGATACGAACAACCCCTTCTGGCAGCAAGCGACGATTCCTTTCTATAGTATCTACCGCTCGAAGCTGCGCGACTCCACGAGTTGGGGCTGGCCCATCGGCGTGACGCATTCGATTGATCGCGAAAAAAAATACACCGAGTGGGACGCGCCGTGGCCGCTGGTCGAATTTTCCCACGGCAGCAAGATCACCAAACGCGTCTGGCCATTTTTCAACCAGTCGCACAACCAATTTCTCGAAGACGACTGGTATCTTTGGCCCGTCTATAAATATAACCGCCTCCATTCACCGCCGGTGGATCGCGACCGCACGCGCATCCTTTTTTTCCTGTATTCGAGCATCAACGAGAAAAGCCTCGACGACGGCCGTGTCTTTCACCGCCAGGATTTCCTGCCCTTTTATAACTATCGCCACGAGCTAAATGGTAATGAACGGCTGCAAATTCTTTCCATTCTCGAGCCCTTTTTCCCCAATAATAAAAGCATTGAGCGCGATTACAGCCCGCTTTGGTCCCTGTGGGTCAGCCAGCACAATCCCAAAACCGGCGCGCGCAGCCAGTCGCTGCTTTGGAACCTTTACCGCCATGAAAGCGCCCCCCAGGTGAAAAAAACCTCGCTCCTCTTCGGCCTTTTCCAGTATGAAAGCACTTTGACCGGAAAGCATTGGCGCGTATGCTATATCCCGTTCGGCAAACGTAACGCCCCGCCGGCGGAGCCATCGCCCCGGCACTGATCACGCGATTATTTATGTTTCAAAATCTTGGTGAGATGATGCTCCTCTTTTTGAGGACACTCCGTTCGATGCCGCTGGTTTGGCGTCAGCGCCAGAAGGTATTCGACCAGCTTTTTGAGATCGGCAATGCCAGCCTGCTCATGGTGTGCATCCTGTCGTTTTTCATCGGCGGCGTGCTGGCTCTCTTGACAGGCCCGGTGCTGGTCGAACGCGGCGTGGCCAATGCCGTCGGTGGTCTCGTCGGCATCTCCATGTGCAAGGAACTCGCCCCGGTCATGATGTCCATTCTTATTGCAGGCCGCAGCGGTTCCTCAATGGCGGCGGAAATCGGTTCGATGCGCGTCTATCAGGAAATTGACGCCTTGCGCACGATGAACATCAATCCCATCTCGTATCTTGTCCTGCCGCGCATGGTGGCCATTGCGATTGCGTTGCCCATCCTCGTGGTTTTCTCGGTGTTCGTCGGCTGGTGCGGGGGTGCGCTGGTCGCGGCGAACAATTACAAGATCGGCGTGTCCTATCAGCCGTTCCTGCAAAACCTGCGCGAGACGGTCGAACTCAGCGACGTCGCCAACGGCCTCATCAAAAGTTTCGTGTTCGCGCTGGTCATCGCGATTGTCTCCTGCCACCAGGGATTTCAAACCATCGGCGGACCGCGCGGCGTGGGCCGTTCGGTCACCAAGGCGGTCGTCAATTCGATCGTGCTCATCGTCATCCTGGATTACTTCCTCACCCGCGTGATGCTATGAACAACCCGGCCTCTCATCCCGAGCATTCCGCCGACCAGCAAGGCATCAGCGTCAAGGTCACCGGCCTGCGCAAATCCTTTGCCGGCCACGAGATATTAAAGGGCATAGATTTTGAAGTGCAGCCGGGCGAAGTGTTCGTGCTCATGGGGCCGAGCGGCAGCGGAAAAAGTGTTTTGCTCAAGCAGATCATCGGGCTCGACCCATCAGATTCCGGCGAGATACTCATTGACGGCCATCCCATTCAGGACGCAGCGGCGATGGATCATTATCGCACGGCGATGGTCTTTCAATCCAGCGCGCTGCTCAATTCGCTCACGGTCGGCGAAAATGTGGGCCTCTACCTGAGCGAACACCATCTCAAAAACCCCGGTGAGATCGGACGCATCGTCGCGGACAAGCTCAAGGCCGTCGGCCTCAGTGGCCACGAGGAAAAAATGCCCGCGGAACTTTCCGGCGGCATGAAAAAACGTGTGGCCATCGCCCGCGCGCTGGTCATCGAACCGCAGTTGATTCTCTATGATGAACCGACGAGCGAACTTGATCCCATTTCCGCCGTCGCCATCGGTGAAGAAATTCTGCGGCTGAAAAAACACATCGGTGTCACATCCATCGTCGTTTCGCATGACCGCGATTTGGCGTTTGGCGTGGCCGACCGCATCGCCGTCATCAACGCCGGGCGCATCATCGCCACCGGCACACCCGCTGAGATTTGCCGGAACCCAGACCCGCTCATCCAGCAATTTCTCAACGCCGATTTCAAAACTGCCATTCAGAAAGCAAAATTATGAAAAATTCCTTGGAAACCCGGCTCGGCATTTTCGTTTTTCTCGCCGTGCTGGCCGCGTTTGTCATCGTGGAGGTCGTCGGCGGATTTGATTTCTTCAAGCCCGGCTATCATCTGCGCGCGCGCTTCGCCAACATCCAGGAACTGAAGGTCGGCGATCCCGTGAAGATGGCCGGTGTGCCGGTCGGCCGCGTGGAAAAACTTGCCATCGTCGAAAGCAAAGTGGAACTCAGTCTGCGCCTCAATAAGGACACGCCCGTTCGCACGGACAGCAAAGCCGTTATCAAATTCGCCGGCCTGGGCGGACAGAATTATGTTTCGATTGATTTCGGCACGCCCGGTTCGCCGTTGCTTGAACAAAATGAATTGATCACCACCATCGAGCAGCCCGATCTCAACGCGCTCCTGGCCAAACTCGACGACGCCGCCAGCGGCGTTCAAAACCTTACCAAAAGTTTCACCGGCGATAAAATTGATAACCTCGTCGGCCCGTTCATTGATTTCATGAAACAGAACAGTCCGCGCCTCGCCGCGATTCTCGGCAACGTGCAAAACATCACCGGCCAAATCAATTCCGGCCAGGGCACGGTGGGCAAATTGATTTACGACCAGTCGCTTTACAACACCGCGTCCGTCGCCGTGACGAACCTTCAGGATGCCGCCGGTGAAATCAAGGCGACGGTCGCCCAGGCGCGCGGCATCGTTGATCAGGTCAACAACGGCCAGGGCACGATCGGCAAGCTCATCAAGGACGACCGCCTCTATACCGCGACCACGGATTCGATGACGAACCTCAAGGAGATTTTGCAAAAGATCAATTCCGGCCAGGGCAGCGTCGGCAAACTCGTCAACGATCAGGAGTTTTATAAAGACGCCAAGCTCTCCCTGCAAAAACTCGACAAAGCCACCGAAAGCCTCGAAGACACGGGACCGTTGAGTGTGGTCGGCTCCATCGTCACGAGTTTATTTTAAAGGCTTTATTAACTGCGGAGGCACGGAGGCACGGAGACGCGGACGGTTACTGGGAGAAGAATCCATAAATTGAACACGGACTAAACACCGATTAGGAAAATCCTTTTCCGTGTTTATGGGCTTGCTTCCTCCGCGCCTCTGAGTCTCCGCGGTTAAAATTAGTCTTGGCCTTATTCAAGGCTTGTCATTCGCCCGTGAATTGCGTTTAATAGAGTAGATTCATGCTTTTGCGTTTGACCATTTTGTGCGCCTGGTTATGCGTGTTCACGACCGGCGCACGCGCAGTTTCGCCGCTCGAATTCAAGCGCGCCATCACCGCCGGCACCCACGAAAGTCTCAGCGGCCAATTCATCGTTCACGATGCCCCGCCCGTTTTCGGTTACCTCGTGGACGTGGATCGTCTCACGAATCTCGTGCGGCTCGATCCTACCCTCCTTGCCGTGTCCATCGAGCGCATCAAGTCCGCCGTCCTTGAGCAACTCGGCACGCACGACCAATGGCGCGACCACATCGCCATTAATCTTCATCACATCCAGGGCAACGAACCCATCACCATCACACCATTGCGTTTCGACCGCGACTGGCTTTATCGCGTGGATGTTCCCGATGCCGTGGAGCGCCCGCAGTTGGTCTCCGCCATTGCGGAAGTCGTCCTGCTCGAAATTGCCAATCGCAGCACGGCGAAATCCGTCGAGTTGCCCGCGTGGTTCGTGCAAGGTCTCGCGCGCGAAATCCAATGCACCGCACAATATGAATTGGTCATTGACCCACCCAAACGCGTCGGCGGCGCCGATCCTTTTCGTTACGTCTTCAATTCCGGCCGCCGCGCCGATCCGCTCGCGCAAGCCCACGAAGAACTGCGCACTGTGCCGCCGCTCACGCTCGAACAACTAAGCTGGCCGGGCGATTGGAAATTCACCGGCGACGCCGCGCTGGCCTACGGTTGCAGCGCGCAACTTTTTTATCACGACCTGCTGAACCTGCCCAACGGCCGCGCCGCCATGCGCGCTTTTCTCGGCGAGTTGCCGCAACATTTGAACTGGCAGATTTCGTTTCTCACTGCGTTCCATAATAATTTTGCCAGCCAGCGCGAACTGGAAAAATGGTGGGCGCTCGATGTCGTGCAATTCACCGGACGCGACCTCACCCAAACCTGGCCGAGCGCCGAAAGCTGGAACAAGCTCGACCAAGTGCTTCGTCAATCAGTGGAGATCCGCTCCAACTTGAAAGACCAGCCGCTGCGCAATCAAGTCAGCCTCGCGACCATCATCCACGATTGGGATGCCGCGCATCAAAAACCCGTCCTCCGAGAAAAATCCCAGCAGCTCGCCATCCTGCGCGCGCGCGTTTCGCAAGACCTCGTTTACCTCGTGGACGACTACCGCCGCGTCATTGACAGTTACCTCAACAAAAAAGATTTCGGCGTTTATATCCCGCTGGGCAAAACGCTTACCCCTCCCGCACTCGACAATATCGCGCGCAATGCCCTGCAACAGCTCGCAGTCCTCGAAGCCCGTCGTGAACAACTCCGCCCCAAAGCCGCTCCCGCAGTCGCCGTCATCACCCGATAAAACGATTTTTCTCAACCGAGCAGTCAACTTTTAATGTATTGCACTCCAACGCTTTGCATAATTTTAATCAAAAACTTACTCTCCCTTCTCTTGACAGTCGGCCTCATGAAATTATAGTTCGACACGATGTCAAGCTACTCAGAGTCGGGCGGCGACAGTAAAAGCGGCGAACTCGCCAAATTGAACTCTCTTAAACAATTTCGCTCCGCCGGACGCGGCTTTTGGAACGCGGTTTCCGACGAGGACTGGAACGATTGGCGCTGGCAACTCAAGCACCGTATCAACTCCCTTGAGCAACTCCAGCGCCTCATGCCCACCCTCACCCCCGAGGAACACGCCGGCACGCTGCTCGCCGCCTCCAAACTTTCCCTCGCCATCACCCCCTACTTTTTCAACCTCATTGACCCGTCCGACGAAAACGATCCCATCCGCTGGCAAGTCATCCCGCGCATCGAAGAAACCAACACCGCCACCTGGGAAATGTCCGACCCTTGCGGCGAAGATTCCCATTCCCCCGTGCCCGGTCTTGTCCATCGCTATCCCGACCGCGTCCTGTTTCTCGTCACCGACCGCTGCGCATCCTATTGCCGTTACTGCACCCGCTCCCGCCTCGTCAGCAACGCCAGCGGCTACGATTTTCATCCCGAATTCGAAAAACAAATCGCCTACGTGCGCAGCCATCCCGAAGTGCGCGACGTCCTCCTCAGCGGCGGCGATCCCCTCCTCCTCAGCGACGACAAACTCGAATACCTCCTCGGCCAGTTGCGCTCCATTCCCCACGTGGAATTCCTGCGCATCGGCTCGCGCATCCCCATTTTCCTGCCGCAACGCATCACCCCTGCGCTCTGCGCCATGCTCAAAAAATATCATCCCCTGTTCCTCAGCATCCACAGCAACCACCCCCGCGAACTCACCACCGAAGTCCGCGATGCCCTCGCCCGCCTTGCCGAAGCCGGCATCCCGCTCGGCAACCAATCCGTTTTACTGCGCAACGTGAACGACGACGTCACCGTCATGCGCGCCCTCGTGCAAAAACTGCTCATGTGCCGGGTAAAACCCTATTACCTGTATCAATGCGACCTCATCGCCGGCTCCGCGCACCTGCGCGCCAGCGTGCGCAAAGGCCTTGAGATCATGGAAGGCCTGCGCGGCCACACCACCGGCTACGCCATTCCGCAATACGTCATAGACGCCCCCGGCGGCGGCGGCAAAGTGCCCATCAACCCTGAATACGTCCTCACCCGCAACGAAGACCGCGTCATCATCCGCAACTTCGAAGGCAAAATTTTCGAATACCCCGAAGCCACCGATGGAACCCCCCTCCTCGAAGCCCCCACCCAAATCGAAGAACCCGAGTTGGCTTGAGATCCATTTGAACCGCGGAGACACGGAGGCACGCAGGGAAGAAATGAAAAAAGCGGAGGGTATTGGCATTTCGAGAATCCCCTGCAGGCGGTTGCGATAAAAATATTTGGGCCACGGACGAAATATGAATTAAACACGGAAAGAAATTTTTCCGAATCAGTGTTCATTCCGTGTTCCATCCGTGGCTAATTCCCTTTTTTCTCTGCGCCTCTGCGTCTCTGCGTTAAATTCGTTGAACATTGACGCGTGCCACGCTATGAACTTCCCCACATTCTATGCCGCGCGAAACCCTTGAAGCCCTCCGCCTCCGCCTCGATAAAATCGTCCTCGGCCTCAAGAAAACCTATCCCGATGCCCATTGCGAACTCAACTATCGCAACCCGCTCGAACTCCTTATCGCCACCATTCTCTCCGCGCAAGCCAATGACAAACAAGTCAACCTCGTCACCGAATCCCTCTTCAAAAAATATCGCACCGCCGCCGACTACGCGAAGGCCGATCCCACCGCCTTCGCCGGCGACATCAAACGCATCGGCCTTTACCGCAACAAAGCAAAAAATATCCAGGCCTGCTGCCACAAACTTATTGAACTGCACGATGGAAAAGTTCCCGCCTCGATGGAACAACTCGTCGAGTTGGACGGCGTCGGCCGCAAAACCGCGAACGTCGTCCTCGGCAACGCGTTCGGCCTGAACAGTGGCGTCGTCGTGGACACCCATGTTGCCCGCCTCTCCGCGCGCCTCGCCCTCACCCGCGAAACCACGCCCGAAAAAATCGAGCAAGCCCTCATCAAATTGTTGCCCTCATCCGAGTGGACCCTCTTCAGCCACCTCCTCATCTGGCACGGACGCCGCCGCTGCTACGCCCGCAACCCCGACTGCGAGCACTGCGAGATTTTAAATCTCTGCCCGCGCATTGGCCTGCCTAAATTAACGGCCAAAAATAATTAAATCGCTCTCTGGAACGGTACGGCTCGCAAACTCACCACCGCACGGTAGGGCGGACCTGTGGTCCGCCGTCCCCTCAATTAATTCAAGTGATTATTCGCCGTGTTGATAAAATCCAGATTAAACCGCCCCGCCGATTTTCCAGAAACATTTCGCGATGCCCACACCGTCTCCGTCGCGTCCGATTCCACCACCGCCGGGATTTTTTCAATCGCCGTGCCAACGCCCTTGATGATTCCCGAAGTGTAACCATCATCCAGGCAATGAAGGAGCACCTCAAATTTGCACGACGTATTTTTTTCAGCAAAAAGATAAGCGCGCAGCAACGTCTCAAAATCCCGCGCGTCCGCTTTATTTAAAACCCAGCGCACACTTTCAGATAGATACGCCTTAGTTTCCAGGTCCTGGATGATCACTCTCATAATGATAATTCATCGGCAGAAACCGCAAAAAAACTTAGTAGGACAATCGGAAATTTTCAGGCGTATTTTACCCGCAAATATTTTTAAAAATGCGAAACGCGAAAAAGAATTTGCGAACAAAAAGTTTCAAAAATCACCACCATCATTGCCCATTCTCAAAAGCGAGAACCTCTCACGGAAAATTTCAGTGCCGCGCTAAGACTTTCGTGCCGCAAAACTCCCTCTCCTGACAATCTAGCGCATGGTAGGGCTGCGCTCCGCGCAGCCGTCCGAAGTCCCGCAGGGACGAAAGAAATTTGCCCACCACTTTAGTGGTGGGTCCTCGTCCCATTCAAATCAAGTCCCGGCAGGGACGAAAGAATCTTTCCCTTGGAACCAAAATTCGCACCCTTGCCCACCGCTTCTCATTAACCCCCGGCTTCAGCCGGGGGAATGAACGCCCCTCAAAAAACTATCCCGAGCGCAGCGAGGCCAGCCCACCAACCAACCAAGAGAAAAAATATTCACCACCGCATCCACCTTGCCATTCCCCCAATTCCGCATTCCGCATTCCGCATTCCGCACTGAAAACTTGAAACTTGAAACTGCAAACTTCCTCCCATTTTTAAATTTTAAATTTTGCATTTTTAATTCCCTCACCCCTCAATCCCCAAACAATTTTTTCAACTGCACCCGCGCCGCATCCTCCCGCGAATTCTTTTCATCCTTCGCCACAAAATTTTTCCGCGCGAACTCAAAAAATTCGCAAAACGTCCCCACCTGCTTCTCCGCCTCCGGTTCCGCGCGCCGGTCGCGGCATTGATGCGCCACCTTCGGATCGTAACTCACGCAATTCAGGCACACCCGCAAATCCGCCCCGCAGCGATGGCAACTCTCACTCCGCCCCGGTTGCCCCGCGAGCGTCCATTCCCAACCGCACCTGTAACAATGGCGTGCCGGCTGGGGCGCAGCGTTCGGTGTCGAATCAAAAATATTTGCCACAACGATGATTGACCAAAAATAATCTCAAAATCCAGCGAAGCAAAAACTTTATTTCAACCAAAACCATCCGAGCGACGCCCATTGACGAAACCATTTCTCAATCGGCGGCAACGCGCGCTCATTCGAAAAAATCTGCAACGCTCTTTCCAGCGTCGCACCACCGCGAATCGCCAACAGCAAATCATACTGCGCCTGCTCCAGCCGTTTATAATAAACCATGTTCTGATGCCGATGCACCGCGAGCCACACGATCTTCTTTTTCGGCAAACGCAACCGCTTCACGCGCTCGCGCCCCGGCATGTCCTCCACCGCATTGCTCGCCTCACCGCGCAAGCGCGTGTTCTCGCGCAACGCTATGAGAAATTCATCCAGCGGATAACCCAATTCAAGCAAGGTCAAGTGCGGTTGCAAATGCAGCCGTAACTTCGCGGCGTCGCGCCCCTGCAAATCTTCCAGCGTTAGCGGCGTCTTCGCTTCGCCATCGAACGCCTCGATGTGCGCCCATTCCAGTCGAGCGATGTCCCGCGCCAGTTCGCGATGCGCACCCGCCCAGCGCGGCTCGGCATCAATAAACTCCACCACGTGACTCCCCAGGTCGCGCAACGTGAACCGCGTCGAAGGATGATTCGCGAGATACGCCACCGCAAAATCGCGAAACCCATTTTCCCCCAGCACCGCGCGCACACCCGGAAAATCATCGTAAAAACATTCCAACACGCGCAGCCAATATTGCCGATTATAAATTTCCAGCCGCTCGAAGGAAGTGAGCCGGTCATTCGGCTTCATAAACTTCGCCGCCACTTTTTCTGTCGCGCGGCCGTCGCTCCACTTCGCGCGCATGCGCAACTCCGGCGTGAGCGGACGCATCACCGCCCGCGCCATCAGCCGTTGTAGCGCGCGCAGTTCCGCGGCCGTTTGTCGCTTACGCGGCGGCGGCTTGCGGACGCTGGATAAATTGGTTGGCCTTGAGCGCTTCACGATGAACTTCGTCGAACGACGGAATATGCGCATCCCACTCGAGCAGCGTCGCCGTCTGCCCGGTGCGCCGCACGGCATGAGCGTAGAGTTGCCACACCGGCTCAATCACCGCGTGGTCATGCGTATCGAGAATGTATTTTCGATATTGCGAATGTCCGGCAATGTGGATCTGCGCGACGCGTTCCGCCGGAATGTGATTGAGATATTGGTAAGGATCAAATCCGTGATTGAACGCAGAGACATGAATATTATTCACATCCAATAAAATGCCGCAATCCGCGCGCTCAACCACTTCCGTCAGAAATTCCCACTCCGTCATTTCCGAAACGTGAAACTCCGCGTAGCTGCTCACGTTTTCCACCGCAATCGGAACCTCGAGAAAATCCCGCGCCTCGCGAATTTTCCGCGCCGCAACTTTCGCCGCGGCAAACGTATAAGGCATCGGCAACAAGTCATGCGTGTAACGCCCATCCACGCTCCCCCAGCAAAGATGATCGGAAAGCCACGGCGTTTTCGTCCGGCGAACCAGTCGCTTAAGCTTTTTCAAATGCTCGCGGTTCAACCGGTCCGACGAACCAAAATACATTGAGACGCCATGCTGCACCACGCGATATTGCTCAAGAATCTGGTCGAGGATTTCCAGCGGACGCCCCCCATCCACCATGAAATTTTCAGAGATAATCTCGAACCAATCTACCACCGGCTTTTTGCGGAGGATATGCTGGTAATGCGGAATGCGCAGGCCGATGCCCACGCCATAATCCGTGAAGGCGTTAAAACGATTGGCGGGCATGGAGTTTACGCCTGAATTTTTACTCTTCTGTAACGGCGATCCCAAACCGCCGCTACGCCAAAAAATTACACGCCCTTGGCGGCTTTTTCTTTCTGCATCTTCTCCCAATTCTTGATGTCCTTGTCCGTGATGCTGCACGCGCCCTTGCCTTTGCAATCGTTCTTGAACTTGCATTTATGGTCGTCGTTCTTGCAACCGCCCAGGCCCTTGCAATCGTTCTGGCCCGAACAATCGTGGACCTTGGGCATTTTTTTCGCCGGAGCCACCTTGCCCGGCGCGGTGTTCGTATCGGCGCTCGAAGCGCGATTGACCGCCACGCCGCTGAGCAAACCAGAGATGGCGGCGGCAGTAATAAGAGTGCGAGTTGTTCTTTTCATGGGTTTTCCAATCGTTGATTTAACCATACTATAGAGCGCATGCGGGAGACTTTCGTTCAAGGAGAAAAAGGCTTCCTCACGCCGTGTGAAAAAGATTCGGCAAGACCCACAAATCTTCCCCAATGATGCACTAAATGAATTCGCGGCGAAAATCACTCACCCGAACAAATCCGAACCGTATAACGCGCCGCCGAACTGTCCGCCACAAAATGCACCGCCGCCGGCACATTCACATTTAACGTCATTAGTTGCGCCGGCGCGTACTTCCCCACGCGATGTCCCCGCGCGTCCTTGAAAATGCAATCCACCTTCACCGTCTGCGGCCGGTCTTCACGATCCCGAAGCCGCGCCGTCACCTCCAGCCGCCCATCCGGCGTCGCGCGCTCCTCAATCGCCGGGCATGCCACCGAATATTGCAAACGCGAATCCACCACCACCACCAGCGCGTGATCCTCCACGCCATTGACCGACGTGTTCAGCGGCACGTAACTTCCTGGCCCGCCCGTCGCGCAACCGCTGATTGCCGCCACAGCCACCATCGCCAATCCGCTAAAAAAAATGCGCATCACACCCATTCGTTTCCCCGTTGAAAACTTTTTTAAAACCCAACCGCCGGACGCGTCCCTTGTTTCGTGATCGTCTTTTCATCCTCCCAAACCGCCACGCCCGCATTCGAGCTAAGCGATAACTGGAACACAAACGACGATTGACGCGTATCCCCCGCGCGGTCGCGCACTTCAATGATCTTTCCCGAGAGCGTGTAATCCGGTCGGCGGCTGCCGACACCCTGATTCAACTCCTGCTGCCGCTGCATATCCGCCGCGATCGGGTCCGCCGGCCCGCCGATGCCGTAAGTCGTGGACGTCTGCACCTTCCCCGTGCGATTGAGCGCCACGCTGATTTTTTTCACCAGCAAGTCCGTGTCGAACTGTTCGCCCGTTTCATTTTGGATGCGGCTGATCGCCAGCAGCGCCGGTTGGCCCTGCGCGCCACTGCGCAATTTATCCTGGCTGATGTAATTGTCGTTCAGCGATTGCACCATCGCATTCGCCGCGTTGGCAAAGTCCTGGATATTGATGTCGCCCACCGTGGTCACCAGATGCGAGCTGTCCGAATTGACGTAATGCGCGTCGGTGCCGCAACCAGTGAGCAACGCAATGCCCAGCGCGGAAATCGCCGTGGAAACAAAAATGGTTTTTTTCATAAATTTTTTTGGTCGAGATTAGTTTAATTGACGGGATGCAAAAATTTCACGCGAAAATCCTTGGCGGTAATCGTCGGCGCGAGGGCCACGATCTCCTGCGTTTCACCGCCTTCAATGGTGCGGGAAATGGTGGTGTCCGTCGGCATGTGCATCGCCATGCCCGCCTGGTCGAACCATTCGATCTGATACGAGAACGTCTGCGTATCGCTGGTGAGGTTTTTCACCTCGATTTGAATTTTCAGAAAACCGGCGGGAGTGTCGGTTGTGTTCACGGCGATAATATGCACGTGATTATCCAGGTAAGGATCGGTCGTTACGCGTTTGTCCGGCAGCATCGCGCGCTGGCCGGAAGGCTGCGCTGGTTCCACGGTGTTCACCGAAGTGGTGCAGCCGGTGGCGAACAACGCGGCGCCCAGGGCGGCCGCCGCGAACGGAAGCAAGGGAGTTTTCATATTAATTCCTCAGTTTAAATTGACTCACCAATAAAGGTGTACCGATTCTGACGCAGCGGACATACACCACATTCACCGTGCCGGGCTGCACCATGACCTCGGCCGGCGGCGCACCCGGCGCGCTCAGCGTCAATCGCCGGTCGGCCGGCGTATTGATGCGCGCGACTTCAAAATCCTTTGGCAGCGTCGTCCACGAACGCGTATCCGCGATGTTCACCGAGGCTTGCGCCACCGCCGTTCCCAAACGCGCGATCAATCCGCCGATGGCGTCCTGCTGGCTCGCCGCCTGATTGATCGCCCAACCCGCCGCGCCTTTGGCCACCGTCGAGATCAGCGTCTTGGTGATGATGCTTGGATATTCATTTTTGAAATCGAGCGCCACAATCGCATCCATGTTCGCCAGCGGCTCCGCCGTTTCCTGCACGCCCGCGCCGCTGACCGTGAGATAACGCGGCTCCTCGTCATGAATGATCAGAATCGGAAACGCCGCGCCGACATACGACACATCGGAAAAAATGATCGGCACATCTATGCGCACCTGCCCGCGGCTCGGCGCCTCGCCCGTCTCAAAAATCACATACGTGCACGGCGCCGGCGCTTGTCCGCCGATCATCGCATTCACTTGCGCCAGGTCCTGCTGCACGAATTTATTTTGTCCCTCGACTTCGATCACGCGCTCCAAAGATTTATGCGCATGCTCCAAATCCGCGCCGCCCGCGCCTTGATACATGTAAAACAATCCGTCGAGATACACCGTGAAGGGATTCACGTAATCCGCGTAATACTTGAAATTCTCCGTCCCCTTCGTCGCGTTGGCGATGGCGCTGTTGAACGTCGGGTCGGCCTTCGCGCGCTCAATCGCTTCCTTGTCCTTCGCCGAATCCTCCGCCGACTTCGCGCGCGCGATGCGTTTCGCATTGTCCGCCACCGCGTCCTGCTGGCATTGATAAGCGCGAATCAATTCGGGCCGCGCGCGTTCGGGATCGGCGAGCGTGAGGTAATTCAACGCCTCGTAAGTGTGCAGCATGATCTTGTCGTACGGCTTCCCTTCGTACGGCAAATTTTCCTGGTTCGAAAAAATCGCGGCGGTTTCGTGCCCGGCCTTGACCTTCGCCTCCTCCTCGTATTGATCCATGCGATGGGCCGCCTCGTCAAAATGACGATTGCTCTCGCCGTAACTCCCCGCCGCGCGATACGCCGCGCCCGCTTCGAGATGCCACACGACCGCATCCGCCTTCCGCGCATCGTCCGCCTTCTTGCCGAATTCAGCGGCCGCCGCCGCCGGGCGGCCGTAATCCCAATTCGAGGTCATTCGCCCCGCCTGCTCGCGATAAGTACGGCAACCGGTGGAAACCAGTGCGACGAGCACCATGCTCGAACCCAACTGCGCAAACTTTTTCATGGACGTCCCCGGCGCAAACGCCGGAAAATAATCACTGCTCTTTCAGTTAATAAATGATCTAAATTGCCGTGTAGTGGCCCCATAATCTTATATCTACCGCACTTTCCCGGTTATACAACCCGGACTTGAACTATTAACGCGCCACTCGCTGAAGCACAAGGGTTTTTGGATGAACTGCGTCTTCCCGAAAAATTATTGTCACCACCTGAATCGGTCTGTTAGAAGTTTCGCATGGAAGCCCGCACTCCGATTAATCGCCGCATAAATTATTGGAACACCGCTGGGCGCTGCATCGTATTTCTGCTGGCCGCTTCCTCCATCGCCGCCCTGCTCGTGGAATTCTATCACCTTTGTTCCATGCGCTCTTTCACCCTGTACATTTTCCTCCCGGCGATGGCTGCGCTGTTCGCCTTCGCGTCGCTCGATTGCCTCAAGGGCAACGGCCAACTCGCGCAAGCCGTGTGGATCGGTATCATCGGCGGACTGCTCGCGGCGATTGCCTATGACATTTTCCGATTGCCCTTTGTGTTCTCGAAGGAATGGGGACTCCAGACCATCGTCCCACCGATGCAACTGTTCAAAGTCTTCCCCCGCTTCGGCGCGATGATCCTCGGCCAGCCCATCGAACAAGACCACTACGCGCTCCCCGCGCAACTCGTCGGCTGGGCATATCATTTCAGCAACGGCGCAACCTTCGGCGTGATGTATATGGCAATGGTCGGCGAAGGCACGCGGCGGCATTGGGCGTGGGCGGTGTTATTCGCGATGGGTCTCGAACTCGGCATGTTGTTCACCCCGTACCCGCAGATGTTCGGCATCGCCCTCACGGCGCGGTTCGTAATCGTGACCCTGATTGCACACGGAATTTTCGGAGTCGAACTGGGCCTCGCTGCGCGCTGGCTCACGCGTCAAATTCAACGGCTGACGAGCCCATCACATGCTATTACCTAAGCTAAGTGGATCTATGCCGCAGATCTGGCGCGGCAGAAAATCTACTTGTGCTTCCAAAAAACCACCGTCGTTTCAATCCATCAGTAGCGACAAAAAAATTGCAATCCCTTGTTTGGGGTGGCACTTTTGCGGCATGAACTTTCCTGTAGATGGGAAAAAGGCGACCCAAGCCGCCGCAAGGCTTATTGAAAAATCCGGAGGCCCGATAGATTATCTTCGTCTCGTGAAATTGGCCTATTTGGCGGACCGGGAAGCGATTCAGACCCGCGGAATCCCCATAATCGGCGGCCATTATTTTTCGATGCGCAAAGGTCCAACCATCAGTGAGGTGATGAATTTTGTTCAACAAAGAAATGCCCCGGAATGGAAAAGCACAATTTCCCCGCGGCATGGCAATGAGATTCGCCTGGAACGAACTCCAAAATCCGACGCTCTTTCCGAGTCGGAATTAAAAATCCTGGACGAAACGGTTTTGCGTCATCTCAACCGGACGACTGACGAATTGGTTGAGTGGTGCCATAAGAATTGTTCCGAATATGAACACACTTCCGCTTACGAACGAAAACCCATTCACGTTGAATCGTTGTTAAAAGCCGCCAAGAAAAGTCCAAGGCAGATTCAAAAAATTGTTCGCGAGGCAGCTTCGTTGGAAAGACTGGAAGAACTTCTTGCCTGATCGTGATTTCAAAAGGGAGCGCTTTCATTTGGGAAGGCCATGTCTGGTTCATATTGAGCGACCCCAAACGCCATTCCGGTCAGGTCCTTTGTGTAAATATCACAACCCTGGACGAAGAGTGTCCGGACGATGAATGTCTTCTCAATCCGTCTGATTATGGATGGATTAAACATGCCAGCGTGGCAGCATTTTCAAGAGCCAGAGTATTCAAACTGGTTAATCTGATTGAAGCCATTAACAAAGGATTGCTCAAGCAACCGGTGCCAAATTTAATTCCTCTGAAAACCATCCAAAAAATCATAATTTGTGCCAGGTGTTCGCGCGAACTTTCCGCTGACAAGAAAAAATTTCTGGATTAGTCCCGTTATCGCTGAGATTCGTGACAAAATCCCTTTTCGAGATTACTCTCTGCCGTCTGTTTCAGAATATGTTGCTTCCCCGGCGCGAAGCGGTTTAATTTTTTACGATGCTCGCTCGACGTGTCATTCCTTGTCTGGACGTCCATGACGGCCAGGTCACCCGCGGCGTCCAATTCGGCAAAGCCGAGGTGGGCGGTCTCCGCAACGTCGGCGATCCCGTCGAACTCGCCATGCGCTACAACGAACAGGGCGCCGACGAAATGGTTTTCTTCGACATCACCGCCAGCGCCCAGGGCCGCGCCTCGATGATCAGCGTCATCGAACGCACCGCCGATGAATGTTTCATGCCGCTCACCGTCGGTGGCGGCATCCGCACCGTCGAGGACATGTATGCCATGCTCCGCGCGGGCGCGGACAAGATCAGCATCAATTCCTCCGCGCTCGCCACCCCCGATTTGATTCGCGCCGGCGCCGAAAAATTCGGCAGCCAATGTATCGTCGTCTCGATTGACGCCAAAAAAGTTTCGCCCGAACGCTGGGAAGTTTTCAGCCACGGCGGACGCAAAGCCACCGGCCTTGAAGCCGTGGATTGGGCGAAACGCGCGGTGGAATTGGGCGCGGGCGAAATCGTTTTGAACAGCATTGATGCCGACGGCACGCGCGCGGGTTTCGATCTCGTCATCACGCGGCGCATCAGCCAATCCGTCGGCGTGCCCGTTGTAGCCAGCGGCGGCGCGGGAAATCTCGATCACATGGCCGACGTGTTGCTCGAAGGCCACGCCGACGCCGTGCTCGCCGCGAGCGTGTTTCATTACGGGACCTACACCGTCGGCGACGTGAAGAAATTCCTAGCGCAAAAAAATATTCCCGTCCGCCTGTAACGCATTCGCCTCACCCGCGGCGGCGATCTAAAACCGCCGAAATTGCCGAACGTCTCTTCTCGCGCTCCTTCAATCACCGCGAGATTTTTTTCTTTTCTGAATCCAAACCCGCACCTCGCCGCATCCCACCCACAGCAAACTCAACCCAACAAAACTATGAACCAAAATTCTTTCGCGACTTTTCTGGTCGAAGGCGCACTGGCGCTCTCATTAGTAACGGCGGGCGCGCTCGCACTTGCTGTGCATGAATATCAAACCCTCAGCGCCCACGCGGAACTCGATACGCAAGCCGAAGACCGCGCCATCGAGACGCTGCAATTTCAGCGCATGCTTCATTCGCTGAATGCCAATCACCCGGACGCAGTTCGACAAACCTTGAGCTTTCGCATCGCCGCGAATCTGGCGAACTTGCGCGACCACCCCGGCGGTGCTTCGGTGCGCGGCATGGCGAACCATCTGACGCATCGCATCCTCGACGAAACCCGGGACCATCCTGAAATCTATTTCGCCGCCGAACCCGCTGTGCGCGCTGAAGAAATAAAAGCCTGGTTCGCGCTCGATTCCTTTCCTTTGCTGACCCAAACCGCAACCGCAAAAAATAATTGAATCCAAAAAGACTGCTCAACGCCTCCCATTTATGCGACAAATGAATCCGCCCTTATCCATTATGAAAACGACTTGCCAACGACTGCTCGTTCTTCCCCTGCTTCTCGCGCTGACTGGCCCGCTCCGCGCCGAACCCGTTAACTCCGGCGGCACGGCCACCAACCCCACCGTCTTGAATGCGCCAGCGATGCCCACCCCGCCCACCCCTCCGGCGTTGCCAGAGAATTCCCCCGATTCCGACCACGTGCCCGTTTCCATCGGACCCAACGGCATCCATATCGGCGGGCCCTCGCCGGTGGATATAGGCATGTCGAATTTTCCCGGGACCGCTGGTCATAACGAAGAATTTTATTACGGTTTCGTTCTTCCAGTTTTGATCGTTGGAATCGTTTTTTTATTTTTAGCCTTTGTGATCGGCATGGTTCTTTATATGCGCTCCCGTCGCCACAAACTGCTCCACGAAACCATCCGTTCGATGATCGAAAAAGGCGTGCCCATCCCGCCGGAATTGCTGTCGTCCGGCGAGCGCAATGTCGCGCCGCGCACCCGGAGTGATCTGCGCACCGGATTGATGATGACCGGCGCCGGCATCGGATTATTGCTCTTCTATCACAACGCCAACAATCCCCCGATGGAGCGCGTCGGTTGGATTCCCATTTTGATCGGCGTCGCTTTTCTCATCACTTGGTTCATCGAGAAAAAGAACAAAAACAACCACGGCGGACCAACCATAAAATAGGTGTCCTTCTCCGATGCCGAACTCATCGCCCGCGTCCTTTCGCTCGAAGACCAGAATGCCTTCGGCGAATTGGTCCGGCGCTATCAATCGCCCGTGCGCGGTTTTCTCACCCGCATGGCGCGCGGCGACAGCCACCTCGCCGACGACCTCGCGCAGGAAACTTTTTTGAAGGCCTGGCAAAAACTAAAATCCTTTCGCGGCGAGGCGCGGTTCTCCACCTGGCTCTTCGGCATCGCCTTCAACGAATTCCGCGGCGAGGCGCGCAAGCGCAAGGAACTCTCCCACGATCCCGCCGAATCCCCCCACGATCCCGCGCAACCTTCTCCCGCTGCGGGCAACAACCTGCGCCTCGATTTGACCGAAGCCATGAAAGTGCTAAATTCAGGCGAGCGCGCGGCGGTTATCCTGTGCTGCCAGAATGGGCTGTCGCATGAAGAGGCCGCGCAGGTTTTGGAATGCCCGCTGGGCACGGTCAAGACCAACGTCCTGCGTGGGCGCGAAAAATTGCGCCGCCGCCTCGCTCTCGAATATAAAGATTATGCCAACGCCTGAAACCAACGACCCGCTCGACGCATTCCTGCGCGAGCACGAAGGCTACATCGAGGACGCCGGCTTCACCGCGCGCGTCGTCGAATCGCTCCCGCGCAAACGCCGCCTTTCGCCGCGCACGATTATTTTGCTCAGCGCGATTGCCACCGGCTTTATCCTCGCCGGATTGTGGATGCTCCCCTTGCGGGAAATCATCACCGTGGACCGCCAGGGTGCGCTCTTGCTTCTGTTCACTACTCAGTCGCTGATGTTGCTCGCGGTCGCGTTGCTGATCGGCGCGTCGCTGCTGTGGAGTCTTTACGCCACCTTGAAGTGGGAAGATTAAGACTGTTTCCAGAACTCAATCGCGTGGCGAAATAGTTGCAACCCCTGATCCCCGAGTTCGGCATTCACCCCGAGCGAATTACTGATCCCATCCACGCAACTCCAAAACGCATCGTTCAAAATCGGCACCTTCCAAAACAGCAACACCAAAATGAACAAGCCGTAATTCGCCGCGGGCCGTAATGTGTTTTGCCATTCACCCGGAAGCCACGGCTCAATCGCGCCGAAGCCGTCCAGCGGCGGCACCGGAATCAGGTTGAAAAGGATCGCCATGATTTGCAGTTGCAGCACAAAAGCCATCGCATAAGTCGCCACCTGCCCGGGATAATGCGGCATCAAAAAAGCCCTCAATAAAATCGTGACCGCGAGCGCGAGCAATAGATTCATCGCCGGACCCGCGAGCGACACCGCCGTTTCCCACCAGCGCGAACGCAATAAATTTCGATTGATATAAACCGCGCCGCCCGGCAGCCCGATCCCGCCGATCACCATGAACAACATCGGCAGCAAAAAACTCGTCAACGGATGCGCGTAATGGATCGGGTTCATTTCGAGATAACCCTTTTCCTCCACTGAAGTGTCCCCGCCGCGATACGCCACCCACGCATGACCGTATTCGTGCAGGCAAACGGAAAACACCCAGACCACCACCACCAGCAGGAAACAATACATGCCGCCAACTTGCCTGAAAATACGCCGCGAAAAAAGCGGGAAGTTCGAGTAAAATAAACCGAAATGTATTTCGTCTTTTGAATGCTTGCGAGTCTCCAATAAAACGAACTCGTTTGTTTCGCCCCACGAAACTCCGTTGATTTTAAATGACACGATTATAAACCAGTCGCTCCTAACGAAGCTCTGAAAGGCTTGCCCCCTCTTCATTGCATCTTATCTTCGCCAACAAACCCAACTCGCCATTCGAATCATCTTGCGATTAGAAGAATCCAACGAATTTGAAGAAGTCTAGCGCGTGAGCAGAAACGAAGCTCCGCCAGGAGCGCCATGTTTATAATATCGAACGCTGGATACCCAAGCTCCGTAGGAGCGGCATGAAGAACTAGGGTCTTTCAGCGGGCTTTAACCGAAACCAGACGCGTTCGAATACATTTGTCTTTCATCAAAAATCGGAGACATTTCTCACGCAATGAAAGTAATCGAAACCATCGCCACCGTTGATGATGAATTTTCCGAACAAGGCTGGACTAAAAACGCTGCGACTAGCCCTGCATTCGATTTTCTGAAAGACGAAGCGGAAGATATTTACACGCGCTCCGACGGCACACCATTCCGGCCACATCTTGCACTGCCCCCGAGGTAAAGTCTGTGCACGCCGCCGCAATCCCGCAGGGACAACTGATATCCTAGCGCATGGTAGGGCTGCCCTGCCGCGCAGCCATCCGAAGTCCCGCAGGAACAACTGATAGCCTAGCGCATCGTAGGACTGCGCTGCCGCGTAGCCGTCCCAAGTCCCGCAGGGACAACTGATATCCTAGCGCATGGTAGGGCTGCCGCGCAGCCGTCCGAAGTCCCGCAGGGACGACCGAACTTAGCCCAGCCATTTATGGCTGGGTTTTAGGTTGTATCCGATCAAGTCCCGCCAGGGACGAAAGAAATCGCCAATCCACCAAAGGCTCTCCCGCGTCAACGCACCCCGCCAACCGAACGTCCTCCGTCCCTCTCGCCCCACGCCGCGTGGGGAGAGAGCCGGAGAGAGGGGCCGTCTTATCTCAAATAACAAAGTCTAAATCACAACCTCCAAGTCCCGCAGGGACAACTGATATCCTAGCGCATGGTAGGGCTGCCGCGCAGCCGTCCGAAGTCCCGCAGGGACGACCCAACTTAGCCCAGCCATTTATGGCTGGGTTTGCATCCGTTACAAATCAAATCCCGCCAGCGACGAAAGAAATCGCCAATCCACCAAAGGCTCTCCCGCGTCAACGCACCCTGCCAACCGAACGTCCTCCGTCCCTCTCGCCCCACGCCGCGTGGGGAGAGAGCTGGAGAGAGGGGCCGTCTTATCTCAAATAACAAAGTCTAAATCACAACCTCCAAGTCCCGCAGGGACAACTGATATCCTAGCGCATGGTAGGGCTGCTGCGCAGCCGTCCGAAGTCC
>DATAUW010000026.1 GCA_036268055.1 Verrucomicrobiia bacterium
CCCGGCCAGAATCACGCAGCCAACAGAGCCGCCTCCGCCTACCACCTTCTCCTTGCCAGTTCCACCGGCTTAAATAAGCAAAGCATGAATAAAATTCTGCTTTTAACCGGCATCATCGCCCTGCTCCTCGGAACGACCGGATGCATTGTTTTCCCGGGTCACCACAAGACAGTCGTGGTGACACCCGCGCCCGCACCCGGACCGGTGATCGTGGAACCTGCACATCCGTAAGACTCCTCCCTCCAATGGAAGGCCGGATGGAGTGAACGGTGCCTGTCACGGCCTGCGGCGCAAAAAAATCTGACGCGGTTTGAGAAAGTGCTGGAGATTTGAATTAGACTTACCTCAATGTGGACTTCGCCGCCTTCGCGCCCTTCGCGCGACAAAATTTTTCGGCGGCTACGACAAATGTTGCGCGGCAATTCAATTTATGTTTTATTCCAGCAAAGGCGGCGTGTTCCTTTGAATGAAAACGGCGGACGCGCTGTCTATTCTATTGAAACGAGTTTATGTTTTACGGATTTGATCCATTGTATTTTTTGTTCGCGATTCCCGGCTTGCTCATCGGCATCTGGGCGCAGGTGAAGTTGTCGCACGCTTACGGCAAATACAGCAAGGTGGCCGTCGAGTCGGGCATGACGGGCGCGCAGGCGGCGCGCAGAATCCTCGACGACGCCGGCCTCAACGACATGCCGGTCGAGGAAGTTCCCGGCCACTTGAGCGACCATTACGACCCGGTGAAGCGCGCGCTGTTTTTGTCGTCGGAAAATTTCAGCGGGCGCACGGTCGCGGCGGTCGGCGTGGCGGCGCACGAATCCGGCCACGCGTTGCAGCATCAGGCGGCTTACGGATTGTTCAATTTTCGCATGGCGATTGTGCCGGTGACGCAGTTTGCAAGCATGGCTTACATGGGAATTTTCTTCGCAGGATTTATTTTCCGGTCATTTTTTCATCAATTCATCCTGCTTGCGATTGTGATGTTCGGGATCATGACGTTGTTCCAACTCGTCACGCTGCCTGTGGAATTTGACGCGAGCCGCCGTGCGAAGGAGCAGTTGTTCCGGCTCGGTCTCGTGCGCGAAGACGAACGCATGGGCATCAGCAAAGTTCTCGACGCAGCGGCGCTGACTTACGTCGCCGGACTGGTCAGTTCGGTTTTGAATCTGCTTTATCTGATTACCCTCGACCGCCGGAGATAATTTCGGCAGAAACGAACTGCTGCCGTCCTAAAATTTTCTTGCAACAGATTTTCCCGCAGCTTTTTTGTCGGCAAGTTTCTCAAAAAAGATTTCATTCGTGGACGCGAAATGTTTTTTCATCAGCACCGCGATTGGGATTGAAAGAACGATTGAGGCCGTGACGTCTGACAGATGGTGCGATTCCTGCGCGATGCGCGACCACATGACCGCGACCGCATAAACCGCCGCGACCGCGCCCCAGCGGGGATTGAACAGCCACGCCGCCGCCGCCAGCCCGGCTACGACCGCCGAGTGGCCGGACGGAAACGAACTGAATTCGTATTTGCCGATGATCCAGTGGCTGTCGTGCCATAAGCCGTAAATGCCCTGCGGCGCATGGGCGTTCGGGCGGGTGCGTCCGACGAAGGCGCGGACGATGATCGAAGCAAGTCCGGCGATTTCCGACGTGAGAGCCACGAAGAAAATTTTCGCCGCGACTTCCGGGCGCTTCATCAGGAAAAAAATCACGGCGGACAAAATTCCCCAAAGCGCGACGGCCCAGCCTTCGCCGATTTTGGAGCACCACTGCGCGACCCGATGCCAGTTCGGCGACGACGTCACGTCCAGCGCGGCGTCAACACGATTGTCCAGCCGCCACGCAAGCGCGATTGCAGCGACACCGAGAAACAGCCAGAAAAGAAATTTCCATTTTGCATTGGGCGCGGACATCGCGGTGAATCTAGCAAGTTGCGCGGCAAATAAAAATCAACTTTTAATTTTCTTGCGGCGGCGCGATTCGTCTTTAACGTCTTGGGCGTTTATGGCGGCAAAGACGCAAAAACCAAAAGTAGCCAAAGCCCAACGACGCGCTAAAACTTCAGCGCCGGCGGAATCCAAGCCCGCCGCGTATGTCATTCCGGAACCCAACCTGCCCAAACCCGACGAAGGCGACACGACGGCGTTCATCCGGCGCGAATCCGGGCGTTACGACGGCGACACGGCAATAAGGCTTTATCTGCGCGAAATCGGACAGGTGAAATTGCTCACGCCCGACGAAGAAATCCAACTCGCCGCGCGCATCAAGAAGGGCGACAAAAAAGCACGCGAACACATGATCAAGGCGAACTTGCGCCTCGTCGTGAAAATCGCGCGCGATTACGAGGGAATCGGGTTGCCGCTGCTGGATTTGATCAGCGAAGGCAACATCGGTTTGATGAAGGCTGTTGAACGATTTGATCCGGCAAAGGGCGGAAAACTTTCAACTTACGGTTCGTGGTGGATCAAGCAATCCATCAAGCGCGCGCTGGCGAACCAGTCGAAAACCATCCGCCTGCCGGTGCATCTCGTGGACAAGATTTCCAAGATGCGCCGCACCGCGCTTAAGTTGCAGGAATTTCTTGGGCGCGAACCGACGGATGAGGAATTGGCGGAGGAGATGGGGATTTCTGCGTTGCGGGTTAGCCAGATGCGCACCGCGGCCATCCGCCCCGCGTCGCTGGATGCGCCGATCGGCGATGAGGACTCGAATAATTTTTCCGAAATCGTGCAGGACGAAAATGCGGAGTCGCCGTACGAACAACTCGAGGAAAAGACGGTCGTCAATATGTTGCAGGAGATGGTGACGACGCTCGATCCGCGCGAGGCGACGATTCTTCGGTATCGTTTTGGGCTCGACGGGGGCAGTGAGAAAACGCTGGAGGATGTCGGCGCAAAATTCGGCGTCACGCGCGAACGCGTCCGGCAGATCCAAAATATTGCGCTGAAAAAATTGCGCAAGATGATCGAAAAATTTGAAGCCAAGAAAACCTGATTTATTAACATGAACCAATCCCGTCCCACGGCCGCCGACATCGAACGCTCCATCCGCACCATCCCTGACTTTCCCAAGCCGGGCATTCAATTTAAAGACATCACGCCGGTGCTCGCCGACTCGAATCTTTTTGCCGGCAGCATTGATCTGCTCACCGGCCGTTTCAAGCCTGGCATGGTGGATGCCGTCGTGGGCATTGACGCGCGGGGATTTATTTTTGCCGCGGCGGCCGCGCTGCGACTCGAAGCGGGGTTCGTTCCGGTGCGCAAAAAGGGCAAGCTCCCTTATCAGACGCATGAGCAAGATTACGATCTGGAATACGGCACGTCATCCATCGCCATCCACACGGATGCCGTCAAGCCCGGCAGCCGCGTGCTTTTGATTGATGACTTGCTGGCCACGGGTGGGACGGCGGCGGCGGCGGCGGCGCTCCTGCAAAAAGTCGGCGCGCAAATCCTGGAAATTTCTTTTCTCATCGAACTCAGCTTTCTTAATGGCCGGGATAAATTGAAGGATTATCCGGTTCGTTCCATCGTCAATTATTGAAAACGTCCGCTTCTGCGGTTCTCGCTTTTGCCACGACGCCGATTGAGGCCGTCGTTTTATTTGTTTGCAAGAGGCGGAATCGAAGTAAACTTCCTTGATAATGCACTGGCTTCAAACCCTTGACGCTGGGTTGTTCCATCTGATCAACCCGGCGCTGAGCAATTCTTTTCTCGATGTCGTGATGCCGTTTTTCAGCGGCACTCCGCTTTTTGCCCCGGCGATTGTGATTGCGGCAATCATCATCGGCTGGAAGGGCGGGGCGCGCGGGCGAGTTTTTTTAGCGATGCTGATCCTTGCCATCGCGCTCGGCGATTCGCTCATTTGCAACACACTGAAAGAACTTATTGCGCGTCCGCGTCCGTTTTTTACGCTGACGGATGTTCACATGCCGGCAAGCATCGGGAAAAGCGGCAGCGGCAGCATGCCTTCATCACACGCGGCGAATTGGTTCGCGGCCACGATGGTCGCATTTATTTATTATCGCCGCAGCATCCGCTTCATGTTGCCGATGGCGTTGCTCGTCAGTTTTTCGCGCATCTATAATGGCGTGCATTATCCGAGCGACGTTCTGGCTGGCGCGATTTTGGGCGCGGGTTATGCCGCCGGCGGTGTGTGGACGCTGGATGCCATTTGGAAATGGGCGGGCGCGCGTTGGTTCCCGCTTTGGTGGCGGCGAATGCCATCGCTGATGAACCCGGTCATCCTGCCGGCGCCCGCGCCCGGTGACGCGGAATTGCTCAATCAACATTGGATGCGGCTGGGTTATACGCTGATCTTCGCGCAACTTTTTGCGAACTTGTGGTACATCGCCAGCGGACTTATTACGCTTTCGGAAGACGAAGCTTATCAATGGATCTGGTCAAAGCATCTCGCGATTTCCTACTACAGCAAACCGCCGCTCATCGCGCTCACGCAATTTCTTGGCACGCACATTTGGGGCGACACGGCGTTTGGCGTGCGCTTTTTTTCGCCGGTGATCGCGACGCTTACCGCGATTCCGCTTTTTCGATTTGTCGCGCGGGTCGCCAATATTCGGACCGCGTTCTGGCTTTCGGTGTTGATGCCGCTAACGCCGTTGCTTTCGGTTGGATGTATCCTGATGACGATTGATCCGTTGTCGGTGATGTTCTGGGTGTTTGCGATGATCGCGGGATGGCGCGCGATTCAGGATTCGGCTACGACAAAGGACTGGTTGTGGGTAGGTCTGTGGATGGGACTGGGTTTTCTCAGCAAATACACGGCGCTGTTTCAATTACTTTCGTGGGTGGCAATTTTTGCGCTTTATCCGCCGTCGCGCAAACAACTGCGCCGTTCCGGTCCGTATCTGGCGTTGCTCGTCACTCTCTTGTGCTCGACACCGGTGGTGGTGTGGAACGCTCAGCACGGCTGGATCACGGTCAAGCATGTTTCGGAAGGTGGACGTTTCGATCAACCGTGGGCGTTCACGCTGGCCAATCTTTGGATTGGTTTCAAAAAATTTACCTTGGAATTTGTCGCTGAAGAAGCGGGCTTGCAGAATCCATTTATTTTCCTGCCGACGGTGTTTGCCTTGTTCGCTTTTTGGAAGCGCCGCCGCAATCATACGTTGCTGCTTTATTTCTTCTGCATGGGCGCGCCATTGTTTGCGTGTTATTTCCTGTTATCGTTTCATTCGCGCGTGTTGCCGAATTGGATTGCGCCCTCGATTCTTCCGTTTTTTTGCGTGGCGGTGATTTATTGGGAAGACCGCTGGCATGCGGGTTTTCGCCGGATTAAACCGTGGATCATCGGCACGCTGGTTTATGGCTGCATCGCCGCGGTGTTGTTGCGCGATACCGCGCTGGTTTCCAAACTCGCCGAGGGCCATCAGCTTCCCGCCGCGTTGGATTCCACTCGCCGGGTGAAAGGTTGGACGGAAACGGCGGATGTGGTGGAAGGTTACCGCCAAAAATTAATGGCGGAAGGCAAGCCGGTGTTCATCATTTGCGCGCATTACGGCATCACGGGGGAATTGACATTCAATCTGCCTGAAGCGAAGGCCACGGTGAAAGACCATCCGTTGGTTTATTATCAAATCACCAAAACTCCCGATAACCAATTTTTCTTCTGGCCAAATTATTTGGATCGCAAAGGTCAAAATGCGATTTACGTGCAGGAGCTTGACCTGGCGGGGAAATATTTGGTGGCGATTCCGCAGGAGCTTCGGGATGAATTTGATTCGGTCACCGACCTGGGAACGGCCCTGGTGATGTATCGCGGCCAGCCCATTCGCCGATTGCAAATCAGTGAATGCCGCGGCTTGCGTTAAAGTGGCGATGAAGCCGGGCGAGAAAATTTTTCTGGTACGGCATTACGATTTGGCCGCGACGCTTACTTCCGGCCAGGCCTTTCGCTGGCAATCGCACGAGGACGGTTGGGCTGGCGTGATCGGCAAACGCTGGGTGCATCTGCGAGCGAACAATGACGGGATGATTGCCTGGACCGCCGCGCCGGTGGCGGATTGGGAATGGCTCACGCATTATCTTCAGATCGAAAAAGATTTGCAGGTTGTTCTCGCAAGTTTTCCCGGAGACGAAGCGATGCGCAGGGCGGTGGAAGCGTGCAATGGTCTGCGGCTTTTGCGGCAGGAGCCGTGGGAATGTCTTGCCTCGTTTATCTTATCGTCCACGAAACAGATCGTGCAGATCCGGCAGATCATTACGCTGCTGTGCGAACGCTTTGGGGAGCCGATTGAAGTTCCGGCCGGGCATTCTCCGGCGTGGTCGTTTCCGACGGCGGAACGATTGGCGAGCGTCACTGAAGCGGAACTGCGTGATTGTAAAATGGGTTTTCGCGCGCCGTATTTGCTGGCTGCCGCGCGGTCCATTGCCTCGGGAAATTTATCACTGGAGAAACTTCATTCGATTTCGCTGGCTGAAGCGCGGGCAGCTTTGGTCAGCTTGCCCGGCGTGGGGCCGAAAATCGCGGATTGTGTTTTGCTTTTCGCGTACGATTTCCCGGGCGCGTTTCCGGTGGATGTTTGGGTGATGAAGGCGTTGCGCCAACTTTATTTTCCACGGCGGAATCCTTCGCGTAGGCGGCTTGAAAATTTCATCGCGACTTATTTCGGCGCGCACGCCGGATACGCGCAGCAATATTTGTTTCATTACATGCGGGTGCATCGCAAGGAACCAAAGCCTAAAAAATCCAGCCGCCGCGCGAAACGGAATGACTTGAAAAAGCCGCGCCGCGCTTAGACTCTTTGCCCATGGCCGCCAACCTTGAAGTCCTGTTTGCCCCCGCGGAATTTGCCGCGCTCGCCCAGCGCGATCTGAGCCGCACGACCTGTGTGGTCTTCGACATCCTGCGGGCGACGAGCACGATTGTGACCGCGCTGGCAAATGGCGCGGACGCGGTGGTTCCCGTAAGCGAAATTCCCGAGGCGCTGGCTTATCGGCGAAACCATTCAGAATGTCTTTTGGCGGGCGAACGCAAAGGGCATCGCATCTGCGCAGAGTTGACGGGCGGCATTGATTTTGACCTTGGCAATTCGCCGCGCGAATTTACGAATGCTAATATACGTGGCAAAACGATTGTGCTTTCGACCACCAATGGCTCACGGGCGTTGCGGGCGTGCGCGCATGCGCGAACTATTTTGGTTGGTTCATTTTTGAATCTCAGCGCGACGGCGGATTTTTTGGCGCGCAATGTGACCGCTGATTTATTGCTGGTTTGCAGCGGCACGGGAAAAGAATCTTCTTATGAGGATGTGCTGGGCGCGGGCGCGTTGGTGGAGTTGCTTCAACCCCATTTTCCGGCGGAGCACATCGCCGATTCGGCAATCACAGCACTACATATTTATCAAAAGCACTCGGATGATTTAAATGGCGCGGTAACGCATTGCCGCAATGGGCGGCGGCTCATGGCCCTGCCTGAGTTGCGTGAAGACGTTGCGTGGTGCCTGCAACGTAATATTTATTCGCTGGTTGCAAAAATGGAGAACGGCTCGATCCGCAGGCTGGAGGTATAATCAACTTGTGGCGTTGCTGGTTGGCTGCCCGGTGGTAGAGATTTCTTTCTGCCGATAGCTGGCCACGACCCAATCGCTCAAGATTTTGTCCGGGGCTTCGACCGCTTCAACGCTGATTTCAAATTCATCGCGGCCCGTGTTCTGCGAAATCAGTTTCAGGCCAAACTGATAATCCTTGAAGCGTTCACCGCACAAATCGCGCACCGCCTTGCCGCGCTCAAGCGCCTGGGAAACCAGCAAGTCAGCCGCCGCCTCGGTGAATTTGATTTTCAATCCGTGGTTCTCGCGAAATCTTTCCGCAAATTCATTCACGAGTTGCCGCGCGACCAGCCGCTCTTCATTTTGATGCTCCGCGAGCAATTTTTTTAATTCGACCGCCGGGCCGTCCACCAATTCGCGCGTCACCACAAAGCGTTTCACGAGCGTGGAAGGCAATTCGAATTTGATGTCGCGGAAGATGCGTTCGCAGACGGTCATCAAGCCGCGCGCGCCGGTCTGCTCCTCCGCGGCAAGCTCAGCGATGCGCCGCAAACCGTCTTCGTGAAATAAAACCTCGATGCCATAGGCCGCGAAGGATTGTTCGTACTGCCGGATGATGCTGCCTTCCGAAGTTTTCAACACTTCAAATAAATCATCCACGCTCAACGGCTGGCAAACCACGCGAACGGGCAATCGGCCAATGAATTCAGGCTCAAAACCGTATTCGATAAAATCCCGTGTCTGCGCCTGGGTCAAGGTCTGCGAATCCGTTTCTTCTTTCACAGCGGCGGCGGCGAAACCGATGGTTGCCTCGCGCAGACGGCGGCGCACCTGTTTTTCCAAGCCGCCGAATGCACCGCTGACGATGAATAAAATGTGCTTCGTGTTGATCATGCCGGAGGATTTTTTTCCTCGCTGCGTCACGTCCATCATCGCCTGGATTTGGCCGGCGATGTCCTGCGGCGAACGCACGGGCACTTCCGTTTCCTCCATCAGCTTGAGCAAATTCGTCTGCACGCCACGGCCACTGACATCGCGCCCGCTGGAATTGCTGGCCGAGGCGATTTTGTCAATTTCATCAATGTAGATGATGCCGTATTGCGCGCGCGAAACATCGCCATCGGCGCGGCGGACCAATTCGCGCACGAGATCTTCGACATCGCCGCCGACGTAGCCGGTCTCGGAAAATTTTGTCGCGTCGCCTTTCACGAACGGCACGCCGATCAAATCCGCGACGCTGCGGATCAAGTAGGTTTTACCGACACCGGTGGGCCCGACGAGAATGATGTTTTGCTTGGCGTAATTGGGAGTTTCCTTGCCTTCAAATGCGCGGCGCACCTGATGATAATGGTCGCAGAGCGCGACGCTCAAAACTTTTTTCGCGTCGTCCTGCCGAATGACAAAGCGGTCGAGATATTCTTTGATCTCGCGCGGCTTGTAATTGAAGTTCAACGCGCCATCACTGCCAGCCTTGTCTTCTTTTTCCGCGGAACTATCGAAATCCGATTTGGGCGCGGAGGCCGCGTCCGCGCGCTGCAAGTGCTGGCGCATGAATTCCGCCATCTGCCGCTGAAATTCCTCGGGCGTCGTCGGGCCGTTGTATTCTGGTCTGGTCATAAATCAGAAATTTGATTAGTGCGAAATTTTTCTGCCTCGTTCCCTCATTCACGAAACAATATAGTTCGAGACGAAGGATTGTCGAGGAGCGGCCTGGAATTTATCGTCAGGGTTTGGCATTCAGTTTCTGCAATTCCCGCGCGGCCTCGGGATAATTTGTCTGCAAATCAAGGGCGGTGCGGAATTCGGAGACGGCATCGTCGGAACGATTTGCTTTGACCAATGCCTCGCCCAGCGAGAAATGCCATTTGGCAAAATTGGGCGCCAACGCGAGCGCAAAGCTGATTTCGCGAATCGCGTCATCCATGCGACCGGCGTTGAAACAGGCCAGTCCAAACTGATAATGGGCGGGGGCATAACCGGGATTTATACTTACGGCCCGTTGAAATTCATCAGCGGCGGCCGCGTAATCGCCTTTTCCGTTGAACGCCATGCCCAGATTATAGTGAGTAGGAGCGAGATTGGGGTTGAGCTTCAATGACATCTCGTAGTGCTGCATGGCGTCCGCAACCTGGCCCTGGTCATACAGAACACTGCCGAGTTCATTAAGTGTGGTTGCAGAATTGGTGGCGTCGTTTTTCAGGATTTCGTCAAATTGCGCCTTCGCTTCCGCCAGTTTTCCGCTCGAATGCAAGGCCATGCCGAGGCGTTCATGCAGCAAGGGAACATCCGGCTTTAACTGGATTGCTTTGC
Source organism: Verrucomicrobiia bacterium (assembly GCA_036268055.1). Lineage (NCBI taxonomy): Bacteria > Pseudomonadati > Verrucomicrobiota > Verrucomicrobiia > Verrucomicrobiia bacterium. The sequence goes on from DATAUW010000026.1 coordinate 9,812, forward strand.
GAAGTTCGGCGGCGCCTTCTTCGGGATGGCCTTCCGTGGTGAGGGCGTTTCCAAGGTAACCATGAATTTGGTAGCTGTCTTCGCCGCCGGATGCGAGCGCGTGCCGAAAGAGATTTTCGCTGTTCTGCCAAAAATCAATTTGCCGGCGCGTGATGGCGCATGAAATTAAAATCAAGGCCGCCGCTGCCGCGACGACGCCGGTCCGAAGCCATCCGGCCAGGTTGGGAATGCTCCACGCGAGCATGATGCCGATGCCGATTGCTGAAAGATAAGTGTAACGATCCGCAAACGCCTGGCTTCCGACTTGCACCAATCCGATCATTGGGACCAGAACGCCAAGGAACCAGCACCAGCCAACGAGCAGATAAGGTCGTTGCCTCTTGAGCACGAATGCGGCGATTGAAATCGCTACGAGCAAGCAACCGCAGGCGATTACTTTTAGGAATGGCAAATGATCGGGCAACGGATAGAGGACAGAAAGATTCGTTGGCCAAAACATTTTGCTGAGGTAATCCGCATAGGCGACACACACGTTTTCAAGACGCAAATCGAGAGGGAGTTTTTTGAATGGTAGAATGGCGGTTTTTTGGGCGAGCGAGGTCACGATGCAAGAAATGAAAGTGAGGACGAAGAAGGGAATTTTTTCGACGACAAGTTTTGCGGAGATATTCCGTTTGAACGGCCAGTAATCCAGTAATAACAGGACAAACGGCAAGGTAACCACCGATGGCTTGGACATCAGCCCGCAGGCGAAGAAAATCAGCGTGAGCGCATACAAACCCCTTTTGGACTTGGCTTTCTCTTTCACCGCTTCCACGTAGCGGCAATAGCAATACATGGTGAGCAGCCAGAAAAATCCGCTGAGAACGTCTTTGCGCTCGGAGGCCCAGGCGACCGATTCGACGCGCAACGGGTGAATGGCAAAAATCAATGCCAGCAGGAAGCTTCGCCAGGTTGCGCCAGTCATTCGGGCAAAAACGATGAAAACCAGAGTGGCGTTCAGGCTGTGCAGCACGACATTTACGGCGTGATGGCCAAATGGATAGAGCCCGAAAAGTTCGCAGTCCAGCATGTGTGAAATCCAGGTGAGCGGATGCCAGTTCGAGGCGTCCATGCTGGTGAACGCCCATTTTATATTGTCCCAGGAAAGCCCGGTCACGACGTGGACGTTCAGAATGATGTAATCGGGATCATCATAATCTATAAAACGACTGCGAAGCGCGGGAAGGAATACCGCAACGGTGATCAGCACCAAAACCAGCTTGAGAAGAGAACGCCAAAGACGCGGATCCGCAGGGTCGTCTTTTTTAAAATTACCGCGGCTTCCGGATGCGGCTTTGGGCAATTTCATGCGGCATGCTAGAACCTGAGGAGGAAGCAGGTCAAGCGAACGACAACCCACTCGTTATAAAACAAAAACCGGCGAACACTAAAGAGTGCCGCCGGCTGATTTGTTTTAATTTGGTTCGCTTAGTTCTCCACGACTTTCGCGGAGCGGCTTTGGGCGGCGCGCTTGCGTTTGTTTTCGTCGAGTTCTTTTTTGCGGAGGCGCAGGTTCTTGGGCGTGGCTTCGACGTATTCATCGGAGCTGATGTATTCGAGCGCGCGTTCGAGGGACATCTTGAAGGGCGGCGCGAGCGAGATGCCTTTGCCATCGCCTTGCGAACGCATGTTGGTCAGGCGTTTCGCTTTGCAGGGATTAACGGGGATGTCGTTTTCGCGGGCGTTTTCGCCGACGATCATGCCGACGTAGATTTGGTCGCCGGGCTCAACCATCAGGCGACCGCGTTCCTGCACCATGTTCAGGGCGTAAGCCATCGCTTCGCCGCTTTCCATGCTCACGAGCGAGCCGTTTTTGCGCGCGGCGATGTCACCGCGATCGGGGCCGTATTCGTGGAACAGATGACTCATCACACCCATGCCGCGGGTCTGGTTGACGAGGTCGGTTTCAAAGCCGATCAGGCCGCGCGTGGGGATCATGGCCTCGATGCTGATTTCGTCGCCATGATGGTTCATGTTGGTGATTTCGCCTTTGCGATTGGCGAGATTTTGCATGACGTCGCCCATCGCGTCCTTGGGAATTTCCAGGAACAATTTTTCGATTGGTTCCAACAAATTGCCTTCGGCGTCTTTGCGATAGATGACTTCAGGGCGCGAGACCAAAACTTCGTGGCCTTCGCGGCGCATTTGTTCGACGAGGATGGCGATTTGCATTTCGCCACGGCCACTGACGCTGAAGATATTCGTGGCGTCGGTTTGCGCGATGCGCAGCGCGACGTTGGTGCGAATTTCCTTTACGAGGCGGTCCCAAATATGGCGCGCGGTGACGAGTTTGCCGTCCTGACCGGCGAGCGGTCCGTCATTGACGGCGAATTGCATCTGAATCGTCGGTGGATCAATGGGCACGAAAGGAATCGGTTCGCGGTCGGGAGAATCGGTGATGGTCTCGCCGATGAATGCCTCTTCAAAACCAGCGATGCCGATGATGTCACCGGCGTGCGCTTCCTTGATCTCGATGCGTTTCATGCCCTCGAAATGATAAATCGCGGTGATCTTGCCGACGTCTTTGCGGCCATCGCCGTGAATACACGCGGCGGGATCGCCCACCTTGATTTTGCCGCAAACGATTTTGCCGAGCGAGATACGGCCGAGATAATCCGAGTAATCGAGGTTGGCGATAAGCATCTTGAAACCTTCACCGGCGCTGGCGCGGGGCGGCGGGATGTGCTTGATGATCGCGTCGAACAACGGCTCCATCGTGCCGCTGGCGTGGTTGAGTTCCACCTTGGCGTAACCCATCTTCGCGCTGGCGTAAATGACGGGAAAATCCAACTGCTCATCGGTCGCGTGGAGCGCCATGAACAATTCAAACACCTGGTCGAGCACCTTGTGGGGCGAGGCGTTGTCGCGATCAATTTTGTTGATGACGACGATGGGCTTGGCGCCGGCTTCGAGGGCCTTGCGCAGGACGAAACGGGTTTGCGCCTGTGGGCCGTCGGCGGCATCCACGACGAGCAACACGCCGTCAATCATGTTCATGATGCGTTCGACTTCGCCGCCGAAATCCGCGTGGCCGGGAGTGTCCACGATGTTGATGTGGTAATCCTTGTATTTGAAGGCGGCGTTTTTGGCGCGAATGGTGATGCCTTTTTCGCGCTCCAAATCCATCGAATCCATCATGCGCTCTTCCGTCGCCTGGTTGGCGCGGAAGGTCCCGGATTGTTTCAGCAAACAATCCACCAAGGTGGTCTTGCCATGATCAACGTGCGCAATAATGGCAATGTTACGAATGTGTTCCATAATTTCTGTATTCAAAATCAAACGAAAACTAGAGTCGGATACTTTGCCAAAACTTAGGGCCAACGTCAAGGGCTCGCTTGAAATAAAAGGCCGTCCATTCTACGCTGTTTTCAATGGATCAAAGCTTTTCGCGCCCCTGCCCCGTTTGCCAGCAGACGGAAGCGAAAGCTTTTTTGAAAAAACACGAATTGCCGCTCGTGCGGTGCGCGCGATGCTCGATGATTTTTGTGAACCCGGTTCCGGCGCACATGGCTACGGGGAAATTTTATGACGAGGCCGGGGCGGAATATCTTTCGCCAGATAAATTGGCGAGTGATTATGCGCCGGTGCGGTTCGAGCGGGAATTGCGGATTTTTCGCGCGCATTGCCCAAAGGGCTCGGTGCTGGATGTGGGGTGTTCGTCCGGCGGATTTTTGCATCAACTCAATCGGCGGTTTCCGGGCGATTACCAAATACTTGGCACGGATGTTTCGACGGCGCCGCTGGAACATGCGGCGAAAATGGGGGTGGCGATTGCGCGGGGAAATTTTTTGACGCGCGACTTTGGACAAAAATTCGATGCCATCACTTTTTGGGCGGTGATGGAGCATTTGTTTGAGCCACATTTGTTTTTGCGGCGCGCGGCGGAATTGCTCAAGCCGGGTGGCATTTGTTTTGTGCTGGTGCCGAACATGGGTTCGCTGGCGGTGCGATTGCTGGGGGCGAAGTATCGGTATATTTTTCCGGAGCATCTTAATTATTTCACGGCGCAGACGCTTAAAAAATTTATTGAGCGGGAATTGAGCGTGTTCAACGTGCGTACGACACATTTTAATCCGCTGGTCATCTGGCAGGATTTTCGCCGGGGTGAACGCGAGGTGGCGCGGGCGGAACGCTCACAGCTTTTGGCGCGCACGAATGCGTATAAGCAATCGCCGTGGCTGGGGCCGGCGAGAGCGGCGTATGGGTTTAGTGAGTGGGGGCTGGCGCGGTTTTTTCTCGCGGATAATTTGGTGGCGATTGCGCGGGCAAGGAATTGATAAGGGGATGCGAAGCGATCCGACCGTGGCGGACGGGATTCATAGAGTATGGGATGAACATCCATCACGAGAATGATTTTGTGTTTGTGAGAAGATAAGGTTTGCGAGGTTTGGTTCCAGGGAACGGGCTTGCCTCGCTTCGCTCGGGATAGATTTTTTTAAGAGGTGCATCGTCCCCCGGCTGAAAGCCTTGTCATTACCCACATCTTTTTTGGAGATAAATAAGTTAAGTTGCAAATTATTGTTTGTTAGGTGGATGCGACGATTTTATTTTACACATTGTCCACGTAAAATTGTATGTTCTGGTTGCGAGACAATCCTTTGCGGAAA